>JANLZV010000064.1:0-8376 GCA_031366425.1 Pyrinomonadaceae bacterium
GCGGTTTGACGATGGCTTTAGTGGAGGCAATCCGTTTGAGCGAGCCGCGCAGGCGATCCTTTGGTAGTTTGCCGTCGCGCGCGGTAGCGAGCAGAGCATGATAACCCCGGCGAATTATTTCCGGTCGAGCGCAGATCAGCAGCATATCTTCCCCCGCTAAAAAGGCTCGGACCACCGCCGATTCGATCTCGCAGTGGTTCGCGATCGCGCCCATCTCGAGATCGTCAGTCACTACCAGATGCTGATATCCCAGTTCCTCGCGCAGTAACGTCGTGACGATGTTATGGCTCAACGAGGCCGGTTCAAGTAAGCCACCGGTCACTCCCTTAACAATGTCAACGTTGGGAAACCCACCGTGGCTGACCATGACACAACGCACACGATCGTCCCGGCGTTGAAAAAGTTCGATGTAGGGCGCGAGGTCCTGTGCTATCAACGCGTCGTGCGAAAGGGTGACCATGGGCATCTGTTCGTGTGAGTCAACCTCTCCGGCACCGATTCCGGGAAAGTGTTTGAGACAGCCAATGAGACCGGTTTCCTGCAGACCGCGAAGGTAGACCGTGGTGTAGCCGAGTACTTCGCCTGGGGAACGGCCGAAGGAACGCGAATAGAGTCCATTCGAAAGTAAGTCGCGCTCGTCAGTCATGATCGACATCACGGGTGCAAAGTTCATATTGAAGCCGAGCATCCGCAACGTTTCTCCGGTGATTCGGCCCAGGGCGCGGGCCCCGGCGAGATCTCCATGTTGCCGAATGGTCCGCGCGGAAGGCATTGGAGTAAATACTTTACGCAGCCGGTCGACTAGCCCTCCTTCCTGGTCCACGCCGATGAGCGGATTGGTCGGCAACATTTCTCTGACGCCGTCAGTAAGCGCCCGCAGCTGCTGCGTGCTTTCCACGTTGCGCCCAAAAATAATAATTCCGCCCGGCTGCACTTCTTCGATCAGGGCGCGCGCTTCGGCGTCTAACTCGGGCCCGGTTAGCCCGATATAGAAGAATTGTCCAATCTGTTGTTCGAGTGATAGCGATTGAAGGGAATCCAATGGCATGTTTTAAAATTACTTTGCGGCTCGCAGGCAGCGGCTTCCGAAGTGATCTTCCCCTGGGAGATGAAATAACTGTTTCACTATAAGATAGATTTCAGACAACCGTAAACCAGAGCATCAACGCATCTCAACCGTCGGGGGCAAACCCGAACCGAGCGGCAGCTTTTGCGCGTCTTCCCTCGTGCCTGGACGGCATTCGCCGATCAAGCGACAACTTTCACATGCTGACAAATTGATGTTATTCTCAATCCTGACAACGACCCAAAATTCAGACTCTTAGACGGAACCTTAGAAGCAAAATGGCCCAGCAGAATTCGTTTGACATCATTTCAGAAGTTGACCGCGCCGAGATGGCAAACGCGATCAACCAGACGATCAAGGAAGTCCGCCAACGGTTCGACTTTAAGGGAAGCGCCGCGACGGTGTCCCTTGAAGGCGAGGAACTCGTCTTGACGGCCGAAGATGAAACTCGGCTGCGAAACATGAACGACATTTTTCAGCAAAAACTCGTTCGTCGCGGCGTGCCGCTAAAGGCGTTGAGCTATGGCGAAGTCGATCCCGCTGCGGGCGGCACTGTAAGACAGCGCGTGCAGATTCAACAGGGCATTCCTCAGGACAAGGCGAAGGAAGTCGTAAAATTTATTAAAGATTCCAAAGCGAAGGTCCAGGCTTCAATCCAGGGCGACGTGGTCCGAGTCTCAGGCAAAGATCGCGATACACTTCAGGACATTATTGCGAAGTTGAAGGGCAAGGATTTCGGCATCCACATGCAATTTTCCAACTACCGCACAAACTAGAATGCAAGCAATTGAACAAGGTGCAGTACTCGATGACGCTCGGCTGTTGGCCACGCGTATTTTTGGTTTGATTGCGCCCGAGTTGAAACTCGTCGAAGAAGAATTTGCCCGCCAGGCCCGATCGAATGTTCAGGTGATCGAGTATCTCGGTGACTATCTGCGCGCCTCGGGCGGCAAGCGCGTGCGTCCGGCATTAACTATCCTTGCTAATTATGCGGCGGGCGGCGATGGCTCGCGCTACAACTCGATCCGCATGGCCACGGTGATGGAGTTTCTGCATACGGCGACCCTGGTCCATGACGATATTATTGACAGCGCCGCGACGAGGCGCAATCGTCCGACCGTTAACGCGCTTTATGGAAATGAGACTGCGGTGTTAATGGGCGACTGGCTTTATATGTCTGCCTTTGAAACCAGTCTAGCCGAACGGTCGCTGTCGATACTCGACATCTTGACGCGGGTAACGCGAAAGATGACCGAGGGCGAGCTTTTGCAGCTTACGACTTTAGGGCGCACTGACATTTCAGAAGAGCAGTATCTCGATATCATTGAACGGAAGACGGCTTATCTTTTCAGCGCCTGTTGCGAAGTGGGCGCGATTCTGGGTGGTGCTGGCGAATCTGAACAGAACGCTTTGGCTGCTTACGGCATGAACCTGGGAACGGCGTTTCAGTTAACCGACGACCTGCTTGATTTCACGTCGACCGACGGCTCGTTGGGAAAAGGCGCGGGCGTTGATTTGCTGGGCGGTAAAGTCACCCTGCCGTTGATCTATCTGATGGCTAGCGATCCCTCCGCGCGGTCGATGGTCCAAACGGTAGTTACCGAAAAACGCTACGACAGCGTTTCGCGCCGCGAATTGCTGGACAGAGTGGTGCGGGTGGGAGCGCTGGATCGCGCGCGGTCCCGGGCCGACGAGTATGCCGCCGCCGCGCGGTCGGCTTTGGATAATCTATCTTCTTCGCCCCATTGCGAATCGCTACGCTCGATACCCACTTACGTAATCGACCGCGACCGCTGATCGTCCCAATTCAGTATGGGGATTGTGCAAAATCCCAAACCGCTCTAAGATTCCCGAATGATGGACCGGCCCAGCGACAATCTGCTCTCGCGCCTCGAGCAAAGCCTGCGACAGTCGCGCGCTGCTCGGATGCACCTCAGCGCGCGCCTGCGAGAGCTCGAAGCCGAGGCCGACGCCGTGCGCGCGGAACTCGCCGAAATGGATACGCTCGCAACCCAGACTGAAGCCGCCATCTATCGCATGTTGTCGTCGGTGTTGAACTCCAACAATCTTTCCGGCGCGACGTTCTCGACGGGTCTCCCCTCTGATGCGGAGCTTGAAGCAGCGATGCGGCAGGCTTCTCCGCAAACGCGTACCACCTTTTCCGCCGAAGAGAGGCGACAGGAAATTCCGGCAATTCGGTCGAACATCGAAGCCCTCAGCGATCGATTCACCGACCGCACAATTCCTCAAGCCGTCACAATGTTGTTGCGCGAAGAAGGTGGGGCACTCCACGTAAACGAAATTTACAACCGGCTGCTCGAAGGTGGTTTCAACTTCACCGGACAAAATCCTACGATCAGCGTCGCGGTGTCACTCAACCGCAACACACGTTTTCGCAAAGTTGCGCCCGGCACGTTTGACCTGATGATCCGCGACGCGTCAAAAGCCTCTTAGCAAACTCAGCCTTAGGGACGCGCCTCCACAGAAAACAGTTAGACCTTTCCATTTGACTCGCTGGCGATCAAACGTTTGCCCGCATAGAATGGCAACCCATGCGAGCAATGATTCTCTCCGCCGGCTACGGCACGCGGTTGTGGCCACTTACCGAAGATCGAACCAAACCTGCGATACCAATTCTCGGCAAACCACTGGTCGGCTACGTAGCCGAGTATCTCGCGCGCTACGGTTGCGATGAGATCGTCGTCAACCTGCATCACCGGCCGGAGTCAGTGCGCCAGGCCCTGGGTGACGGCAGCCAGTTTGGCGTTAAGCTTCATTATGTCGAGGAGCCGGAGATACTCGGCACCAGCGGAGCCATGGACAACGCCCGTGCGTTGCTCAATGGCGAGACGTTTGTAGTAGTCAACGGAAAGATCATCATCGACATCGATTTGTATGCAGCTTTTGAAACACACCGCCGAAGCAAGGCCCTGGCGACGCTGGTGCTGATGCCAAACATCGCCCGCGAACGCTTTACCATCGTTCATACTGCTGATGGTTTACTTCAAAGTTTTGGGTCGATGGCGAAACCTCCAAGTGAGGACGGAGGAACTGACGACGACGCGCCGTTGATGTTTACGGGCATCCAAATCCTGGAGCCGGCAATATTCGATTACATCCCGCGAGCCATCTTTTCTCACTCAACCACTGACGTCTATCCGCAGGCGATCGAGCGGGGTGAACGAATTGCCGTTCATGTGGCGTCGCCCCCTCAAGAAAGTTGGCGCGAACTATCGACATTGCAGAGATATCTGGATATCAGTCTTCAGCTGCTGGCCGAGACGGGGCAAACCGTCACTGTCGGATCTGGGTGCAAAATTTCCGAAACGGCGGCTGTGAGTGAGTCAATACTTTGGGACGACGTTACGATCGAAGCAGGCGCGAGCGTTAAGCGAACAGTGCTTGCCGACGGAGTGCGGATCAGCGCGAATGAAACGATTGAAAACGCGGTGGTGGTGCGCGCTGCCCTGGTTGCCGACAAGGAACCGCCGGCTAAAGCTCTCCGCGGAAGTGTTTTGGGAGACAATTTTGTGGTGCCTCTGACGCAGTGATACAATCCGGGCTCACTTTGGCGCCCAATTCGGCTTAGTTCATCTGCGCATTACGCCTGTGAAGATTGGACGCCCACCTCTGTTGCCGATGAGTTCAGCAAAACAGGTAATGATTACGAGTGCTTTTGAACTCTCCGCGTCTGAGCGGCTACTCAAGTTTTTAGAGGGCCGATCTGTCGACCCGAATCGAATCGATCCGCTCACACCCGATGCTTCCACCCGTAACTATTTCCGCATCCCCTGGAAAAATGGAAAGGCCGTGGCGGCCGTCTACCCCGAACCTTTTGATCCGGACTTCCATCCCTATTTGGATGTAACGAGATTGTTTTTGGAGAACGCGATTCCGGTGCCCGAAATTTATGCGGTTGACGGGCAAAGCGGAGTGATCGTTCAAGAGGATTTGGGCGACCGTCAACTTTTTCGGGTGTATGAAGATGCGCCTGCTGAAGAGTGTGATCAGTACAAGGAGCGAGCGGTTAACTTAATTGCTCAAATTCAGAGGGCGACGGACCATGCTTACGCGCGCCAATCAATTTCCAGCCGGCTAGCCTTCGATGAACCAAAGCTTTCCTGGGAATTAGACTATTTCGTCGAACATTTTTTTGGCAGCCTGCGCCGTGAAACGCTTCGTCATGCTGAAGCTGCGGAACTAAAAGCGGAACTCAACGACGTCGCTGCCGAATTGGCTGGTCGTCCGCGCGTGCTTTGTCATCGCGATTTCCACGCCGCCAATCTCATGGTGGACCGGGCCAACCACTTGCGAATTGTCGACCATCAGGACGCGCGCATGGGGCCGGTTACTTACGATCTCGTTTCATTCCTGTTGGACCGTCGCGCGGAACCTCCTTCGCTGGCCGAGTTGCGCGCTTACAGATTGCTTTTGCTGGAGGAACGCAGGCTGCTCGGACTCGACGCGCTAGACCCGGATGAGATCGCCACCGAGTTTCGCTATATGACGATTCAAAGAGGATTGAAGGCGGTCGGTACTTTTTCATATCAAACCGCAGTTTGCGGCAGGGCGAATGCTTACGAAAAATTTATTCACCCGACGCTCTGCATTGTGCTTCAGGCCGCCGATTGGCTCGATAGATTTCCCGTGCTGCGTGGCATGATCCGCGAACGCACAGCCGTGAAGACGTAACGCAAAGCTTATAGTTTGGATTACCTGGATTAGAAATCATAAATGTTTACTGAATCAAAATCATTGGAAACGAAAACTCCGCCTCGGGCGTTCATCAACGGGCTCGCTGAATACGTGGGCCAGGAAGTCACGATCAAGGGCTGGCTTTATAACCTGCGCTCAAGTGGGAAGATTCTTTTTCCGCAGTTGCGGGACGGCACGGGCGTGGTGCAGTGCGTAGCGCTGCGAAATTCGTTGGCTCCCGAGTTATGGGAGTCGCTTAAGGGATTGGGCCAGGAATCGGCCCTGGCGATCATCGGCACAGTGCGGGCGGACGAGCGGGCGCCGGGCGGTTTCGAAATCGATCTGCGCGATGCCGAAATTTTTGACGACGTGCACGATTATCCGATCACTCCCAAGGAGCACGGCACAGATTTTCTGATGGACCATCGCCACCTCTGGTTAAGGTCACGCCGGCAACACGCGATTCTAAAAGTCAGGCACACGGTCGTGAAAGCGGTGCGTGATTTTCTGGATAACGACGGCTTTACACTCGCCGATTCGCCGATTTTTACCCCAGCCGCATGTGAAGGGACGTCTACCTTGTTTGAAGTCGATTACTTCGACGGCGAGAAGGCGTACCTGACTCAATCAGGCCAACTTTACAATGAGGCTACGGCCGCAGCGTTTGGTAAAGCCTATTGTTTTGGGCCGACTTTTCGGGCGGAGAAGTCGAAAACGCGTCGGCACCTGACGGAGTTTTGGATGGTGGAGCCGGAAATGGCTTACGCGACGCTGGACGACGTCATGACTCTTTCCGAACGGATGCTTTCGTACATCGCCGCCCGCGTTTTAGAGACGCGGGGAGAAGAACTGAAGACCCTGGAGCGTGACACTGCAAAGCTCGAAGCGATCGTGCCGCCGTTTCCGCGCATGCACTACGACGATGCGGTGAAGCTGCTGCATAAGGGTCATGATGAGGGAGCAGTGGCGACGCGTTTTGAGTGGGGCGGAGATTTCGGAGCGCCGGACGAAACCTATCTATCCGGCAACTATGATAAGCCGCTGATGGTCCATCATTATCCGGCGGAAGTGAAAGCCTTTTACATGGCGCGAGACGAGGAGCGTCCGGAATTGGCGTTGGGTGTCGACGTGCTCGCGCCCGAGGGATACGGCGAAGTGATTGGCGGCGGTCAGCGCGCGACCTCGCTCGAGTTTCTTGAACAGCAAATCGCGTTGCACGAGTTGCCGAAGGAAGCGTTTGAGTGGTACCTCGACCTCCGTCGTTATGGAAGCGTTCCGCACGCGGGCTTCGGCATGGGCATTGAGCGCTGCACCGCGTGGATGTGTGGCATCGAGCACGTGAGAGAGACAATTCCTTTCCCGCGTTTGATGAACCGGCTGCGACCCTAACTGTCGACAGATTACGCCGATTACACAGATTCACAGAAAGATGGCGCCATTCGTGTCAAACCGGAACCTCGTTTCATGCTGAATTCTAATCTTTGAAATCGGTGTCATCTGCCGATAGATTGATTTCTAACTATGACAAACTCGAAATCAGTTTTAGAAGAAGAGTCCTCTGAATTGCTGCGCCTGGAATTTAACGACTGGGCTAAGGCCGGGCGTGGGGCGGGCATGGAAAAAGGCCACCGGCCCGTAGGGGAACAGGCGATTGAGTTTATGGAAATCGCGAAAGCGTCGCGCGTTATCGATGTGGGTTGCGGTTCCGGCTGGGCCGCTCGGTTGATGGCTGAGAAAGCTGTCAGTGGGCGAGTGATGGCGATAGATGTTTCCGACGAGATGATTCGAGTCGCGCGCGAAGAGTCGCACTTGTTTTCGAATATCGATTTTCGCGTGGCCAGTGCCGAAGCGCTTCCGTTTGCAGACGGAGAATTTACTCATGCGTTTTCGATGGAGTCGATCTACTACTACGCGGATGTGGCCGGCGCTCTGAAGGAGATCAGACGCGTGCTCGCGCCTGGCGGCAGGTTCGTTGCGGTTGTGGACCTCTACGAAGAGAACGGACCCACGCATCAATGGATCGACCAACTACGAGTGCCAGTGCAGTTGTTGAGCGTGGCGCAATACTGTTCGTTGTTTGAACGCGCCGGATTTACTAACGTGAGTTCACAGCGGCTCTATGATCCCGCGCCGATACCCGACGATTATGCGGGCGGGTCGTTTAAGAGTCGCGAGGATTATCTCGCCTACCGCTCGGCGGGATCGCTGATGCTAACCGGAGAGGCGGCTAAATGAACGCCCCGAATGAAACCGAGCAAGCCGGTGAAGGCGAACGCATTGTCACGATTTTCGGCGGCGCAAAATGCAGCGAAGCTGATCCGGAATACGCGCAAGCAAGAGAGGTTGGCGGTCTACTAGCTGATGCGGGTTTCACCATCTGCACTGGGGGATATCTCGGAGTGATGGAAGCTGCGAGCCGCGGCGCACACGAACGTGGCGGACGCGTGCTTGGAATCGTAATGAATCAGTTTAAGGCCGAACCGAATCGCTATCTGACAGACAAGGTGGCCACCCCACATTTCTACGAGCGACTCCAGCGTCTGATCACCAGATCAGTTGGCTTCATCGCGATTCGCGGCGGCATGGGCACCGTTACGGAGTTGTCCCTCGTTTGG
>JANLZV010000103.1:0-2156 GCA_031366425.1 Pyrinomonadaceae bacterium
GTCAGCTGCTGCGTTGCCGTTTTTCGCGCCGGTGGTAGCAGTGTCCGGCGTCACAAAGTTGAGAGCGGCCACGCCGGTGTATGTCCCGGTGGAAAGGTCTGTGGCATTAGTGCTGATCTCGAAATTGATTTGGTCGGTGCGCGCTGCGGTACCGAGTCGCCATTCTTCGCCGGTGTAAGCAATGTCAAGCGAGGTGATGGTCGCTCCGGTATTGTTGGTGAACTTACCTCCAAACACAGAGATCAACGTGCCGCTGCGCAGTGCTCCGAGTGCGCGATCAGTGGCGGCCGCCGCACCATAACTGTAGGTGTCTCCCGTGGTGCTTCCGCCCGTGTCGACCGCATATTGTTCATTGTCTCGCGCACCGCCGCCCGTCTCGGTGATGTACCAACCGGTTGGCAAGGTCGTGTTTGTCGTCGAGCCGGCAGTATTAGAAAGGGTGTCAAAGTTCTCAGTGGCCGCCGAGCCCAAAGTGGTTAAGCTCACGCTGCCGGTACCTGTATCGGCGAGCACGTTTTGGACCACCACGGCGACCGAGCCAAGGCCCAGGATCAAAAGAGTTAACAACAGAAGCTGATTGATACAAAGGCGGCCTAAACGATATTGGGACATTAGTCTAGTGATTACCTTTCGACAAGAAATAAACGGGCGCGAAATTATCGCGTCCGTAGTGACGGACATCAGAGTGTCCCGGGATCTGTCACAAGCACACGGCAGCGCTGAGGGGTTCTTAAAATCCTAGCCCTGCCGTGATGATTGTGCCTGCTAAACGGTCAATTCAAATTGCGGGTGTTCACCGCGTAAAGCGCGCGCGATACTCGCCGGAATTGATGAACGCCTTAACCATATCCGCGCGTTCGAAGTTGCCGTCAAACTGGTTGAGCTTGTCGAGCCAGAAAGCGTAACCGCTCGGATCCGGATCGCGTCGTAAGTAGCCGAAGTATTCCATCATCACAAACGCTTCGTTAAACCTGGCGCGGGCAAAGCTTTCGTTGCCGGCGATTTGTTCGAGTACGGCGCTGCGCGAGAGTGCGCCCGTTTCAAGACTGCCGACAAGCGAATCGCGGTCAGACTGGGAAAAGCTTGCGTCCGTGTTGCGGAGCAGCGTGTCGACGTAAGCCGCATTGGAAACATTGTCAAAGGCCGCACGGAAAGCAGATCGCTCAGTCCAGCTATCGATGAATGATCCTTTGTTCGCGATCAGACGTTGCTGCCATCCGCTGCGACCCACCACCACGTTGCTCGAGACCGCGGCGTTGTCAGACATAAATTCTGCATAGCGCGGGTTGCGTCCAAAGCTGGCTTTGTAGAGCCGGTCGACGAGTCCGCCTGTCTCCTGAAATTCGACTGAAAGGAAGTAAGCCGCGCTGACGTTTACGGTGCGACGCTCAAGGCAATCTGCGTCCGCGCAACCGATGATCTGATCGCTCCAGAAGTTGAAACCGGATTCATCAGGCTCGCGCCCGAGGAAATCGAGATAGTGTTGACGGACGAAGTATTCCGGCGTATCGAGTGGGTTTGCGCTGCCGACTCGCGAACCGGTAAAGACCGCTTCAGTGCTGCTGCCCAGCTGACTAAATGAACGCTGCGCCGGATTGAAAGCGAAGTTTGCCTGCGATGGGGCGAGCGTGTAGAAACCGTTGGTTTCGACGTTGTCGAATCGGTAGTTGCCATTCGCGTCCGTAATCGTCTTACGCGTTTGGCTGCCGCTTAGGTTAACTACTGCGCCCGCGACGGGCGCGCCGTCGGCGTCAAGGATGCGGCCGCTGACTGCACTATCAGATGCAGTCGGTGCGTTGAAAGCTGAAGCGGTATTGCGGGGCGTCGGCGCGGCAGCGGAGAAATCAGTGCTGTTGTTATCTGTTTCGGTATTGCCGCCGCCACCGCGAAGATCCGAGGTTGTAGTAGACGGCGCTGCCGCGACTGCAGTTTCGAAACAACTTGCAGTAGCGCCATAACCAATCAAATCGAGAATCGAACAGGCACCAGTAACGGTTGAGGGACAGGCACCAGTGAGGGCGGTGGTGCAGTTGACCAACGCAACTTTCGCGGCGGTCGCGCTCATGGCGATTGTGCCGGTGGCATCCGGGGTGGGCAGTGGGCTGACACCATTCGCGCCGAAAGATTCAGCGACCAGGAAGTACTGACCAGGCTGA
>JANLZV010000112.1:0-8786 GCA_031366425.1 Pyrinomonadaceae bacterium
GTTTGGTTTAGGAGCATTCTCCTGAGTCGGTTTCGATTCGCCGCCCACGAGTTCCTTCAAACCATTGGTAATCTTCTTCATGCCTCCAGTCGAACCAGCGGCATATCCTTGCTCAGCTAATCGAATGCTCGCGCTGTAGACGCCGCTGATGGATCCGTCTGCTGAGACAGTGTTCGTTAGTACGAAAACAGCGACCAGAAGCATTGTCGCCACCGTGGCTAGCTGAGGAGAGACGATGGGATCCAGCCAGAGACGAAGCCAGGATGCTATCCGTGAACTAAGCGGCGCCAGTATTTCCGCGGACGCCTGCGTGCCGAGCGTCGCCTGTAAAATTCTCTCATTCAGACCTGCCGGCACGGGTTTTTCCTCGCCGATGTACGTGTAGCAGGCCCCAATCGAGCGCACCACTTCGCCGGGAAGCTCGGTACACTTGGAACACAAGACTGAGTGACGTTCCCAACGGTGAAATAGCGGCGCTGGCAGAAACCCATCAAGGTAATCTGTCAGGTGCTCTTCAAAATCGTCGCAGGTCATTGCCGTTTCCGGCATCGTGCTTAACAGGATTCGGGCTTCGAGATCGCGCGGTGCCTCAAGCGCGTTGGCGGCGTGGCAAGCCTGCAAGGTGCTTTTCACGGCGCTCAACGTCTCGTGGCAGACCGGACAACGGAGCGAGTGTTCGGCAAATGCCTTATTCGACTCCGGGGACAGCACGCCATCCAGGTAATCCGTCAAACTGCTTTCGAATTCATTACAAAGCATTACGTTCTCTTTCCTGCCCCTCTTGCCTCGTCCCTCTCACTGCTACGCCCCGCGCGAGCGCCACAGTTTAAAACTCTTAAGCCTCACTTAAGGCCAGCACCTTCGCTCGTCGCAAAATCTTCGCTAATTCAATGCGCCCGCGATTAATGCGCGACTTGACTGTGCCTTCCGGTATTTTCAAAAGATCAACAATCTCCTGATAGCTCAGCTCTTCAATGTCCCTCAGGATCACGCAGGTGCGAAGGTCTGGAGAAAGCTTGTCGATTCCCGCCTGCACTTGGGCACCCAATTCGTCACGCTCCATCTCCTGTTGCACTGAGCGCGACGACGTATGCAGGTGATAGGTGTGATCTGAAAGATCGTCGGCATGATTATCGTGCGGCGTTCGCTGGCGCTTCCGGTAATCATCAATAATCAAGTTACGAGCGAGCCTCATCAGCCAGTTTTGCAGGTCGCCATGCCTGGCATCGTATTGATCGAGCGACTTATACACCCTAATAAAAACTTCCTGCGTCAGATCTTCCGCTGAGTCTGCTCGGGAAGTAAAGCGGTAGGCCAAATTATAGATTCGCCGGGAATAACTGTGCACAATCTCTTCCCAGGCCGCGCCGTCACCGGCGCGACACTTGCGAATTAACTCGGCTCCGTTGGCAGCCAAAGCTCTTGCAGCCCCCACTTATTGCCTCTCCGCCTGATCGTCAGCTTACGGGCTTGGTTTACCACCCCGCTTTGTCCAGCCCAAATTACGACTTGTGGAAAGGGAAAGTTCCCGTAAAGCCGGAAGCGGCGATTTCAGTCCCGCAGGTCATTTAGCAACCACTGCTCGTTCCGCCCGTGTTGTTACCCCAACCAGCACGCATTCTTGCTCGATGTAATGAACTGTAGTAGCCTTCGCGCAGCCCAATATCTTGTGGTTCGCACTGTTGGCAAGTCAAGCGGCTTGAAAATTTCTTGAAGTCTAAGACCCGTAAATACGCTGAATTTGGAGCGCTTTGCCTGCTCGCCTTGGTTATCCTATGGTGGTTTGGCAGATCGCTAAACTGGTCAGAGGTTAGCCGCGCGGTCAGCCACGCCAACCCATACCTGCTCGGTCTAGCGGCGTTGGTAATCAGCCTTGCTTACTTTTTTCGGGCGGCGCGCTGGGGCGCATTGCTGGCGCCGCTATCTCCCGCAAGTCTCGGCAACCTTTTCATTGCCACCACGGTTGGATTTGGCGCAGTTTTCCTGTTTGGACGGGCTGGGGAAGTGGTGCGTCCGGCAGTCCTGCCGATGCGTGATCCAAAAATTCGAGCGAGCGCATCCTTCGTGACCATCCTCGTGGAACGAATTTACGACATGTTTGCGGTGGCGATCCTTTTTGCGCTCAATCTTCTGTGGTTTACGCCGCCGTCGAACGTGACGCTGGAATTTAGCCGTGTCCGATCGGTTGGGATCGTGCTCTTGGTAGCGACTCTCCTGGGCATATTAGGGTTAACGCAGTTCAGAAAAAAATCGCATCGGGCGGTCGCCTGGATCAAATCCAGAATTGAGGGACGCCGTTTCATCCCGGCCAGAGTTTCGCACGCGGTGATCAGTTTGCTTGAGCAACTCGCGCGTGCCCTCAGGGTTTTGGTTGACGCACGCGAATTGGCAATCACAGTCGGTTGGACCGCAGTCATTTGGATGAGCATCGCCCTCGCGAGCTGGCTCGTGTTTCGTGCCTTTGGTCTTCCTTTTGGAATCAGCGAAACGGTATTTGTGCTCGGCTGGTCACTTGTCGGATCGCTGGTTCCAACCCCCGGCGGCGCGGCCGGCGCTTTTCACGCGGCGACTGCGGCGGGACTGATTTTTCTGGGAGTGGCGAGGGAAACGGCCGCCGCGATCGCTATTGTGTTGCATGTGATCGACTTCGGCCCGGCTGTCGTTTTTGGGTTTATCTATTTGGTAAAGGGAGACATCAGCCTTTCCCGAATTCGTTCGATGACGTCGTCGGAAGCCGTGGAACACGCGGTTGAAGACGAGTCAATCGTGGGCGACGAAGACGTCTTCGTCTCCGGGGATTTAAAGGCAGTCGCAGTGAGGGATTAGGTTTTACTGAACGTCGCGGATCCTGGTTCGGCTTCGGAGGGCTAATCAATGAAGTGTCCATTCTGCGGTTATCTTGAAGACAAGGTGGTTGATTCACGTGAGTCGCGCGAGGGTGAGGCGATCCGGAGGCGGCGCGAATGCCTGCGTTGCGAGCGGCGATTCACCTCGTATGAGCGCATCGACGAAATTCCGTACATGGTCATCAAGAAAGATGGCCGGCGGGAACCTTTCGATCGCAACAAGATCATGGCCGGACTGCTGCGCGCCTGCGAAAAGCGTCCCGTGCCGTCGTCAAAACTGGAAACGATCGTCAACGCGATCGAAAAATACGTTCAGGAATCTTCAGAGCGTGAA
This sequence comes from Pyrinomonadaceae bacterium, assembly GCA_031366425.1. Classification (GTDB taxonomy): domain Bacteria; phylum Acidobacteriota; class Blastocatellia; order Pyrinomonadales; family Pyrinomonadaceae; genus PSRF01. The sequence continues at coordinate 3,181 of JANLZV010000112.1, forward strand.
CGCCCGACTAGTAAGATTGGCGAGATGATCATGAGACGGCTGAAAGAAATGGACAAAGTCGCTTACGTCCGCTTTGCCTCAGTCTATCTGGAGTTTGAAGATGTTTCGGAATTCATGACTGAGCTAAAACATCTCGTGCAGAGACGCGCGGGAACTTCGGGCGTCAAAAAGGGTTGAGGCTAAAACTTGGCAAGCAAGCCTACTTACCAGATGATCAAACCTGCCCGCGCCACCGGGCTTGAACGCCTGGAACTGCAACGTCTTCGCGATCGCGTGGGCCGCTTGTTTTCCGCGTTGCAGGAAGCGACGGTGGCTGAAGATCCACTCGCGGCCGAAACCTGGGCGCCGCCCGTCGATCTTTGCGAAACGGTTGAAAAGATAGTCTTACGAGTGGAGTTACCGGGGTTGACGGCTGCGCAGGTGAGGATTGGAGCGACGAACACCCAGCTAAGGATTTGGGGTGAAAAGAAACGTCGTGTGCCAAAAACCCGCATCCTGTCACATCTTTGCTCGGAACGAAGCTACGGGAAGTTTTGCCGGATCGTACCGCTGCGTTGGACGGTAAGTGTGCAAGATGCAAGTGCTGAATTGTCGAATGGCATGCTGACAATCAGTTTGCCCAAAATCGAAGACCGGCGCGGGGTGGAGTTTAAGATTCCCGTGAAAGACGCAGACAGCGAGTAGGTGCAAAAGCGGCGCGGGCCGCCACAGTCAGACAGGGACAGAAATATTCATTATGGCAATCATTAAAGAAGCAGAACTGGTAGAAGACATCGAAGGGGCCGACAACGCGCAGGAGTTGCAAATTCCAAACGAGCTGCCCCTCCTGCCGTTGCGCGACATCGTGATCTATCCATTCATGATCGTGCCGCTCTTTGTGTCGCGCGAGAAATCGATCAGCGCGGTTGATGAAGCGCTCGGTGAGAATCGCATGATTCTGCTCGCGTCTCAGCGCGACCTCGATAAAGAAGAGCCGACGGCGGACGATCTCTACAAGGTTGGAACTGCGGCCGTCATCATGCGCATGTTGAAATTGCCTGATGGACGAATCCGAATATTGGTCCAGGGCCTGGCGCGCGCCGAAATCGAATCCGTCGACACCAGCGGAGCGTTCATCCGCGCTCGCGTGCAAGTGATGCAGGAAGTGTTGCCGCCGGAACGTTCGCTGGAAGTGGAAGCGCTGATCAGAAACGTGCGGGCGTCGATGGAGAAGGCAATCAATCTGGGGAAAAACATTTCTCCCGAGGTGATGGCGATCATCGCTAATCTTGATGACGCCGGCCGGCTGGCGGACCTTTCCGCCTCAAACCTCGAATTGAAAGTCGAAGACGCGCAGTCAGTGCTGGACATCGCCGACACCACCGCGCGTCTGCGTCGCGTCAATGATTTGCTGAACAAAGAAATTGAAGTGTTGACTGTCCAGCAGGAGATCAACACGCAGGCGCGGGCCGACATCGATCGTTCGCAGCGCGAGTTTTACCTGCGTCAGCAAATGAAAGCGATTCAAAGCGAGCTGGGCGAGGGAAACGAACTCGCAGAAGAGGTCGCGCAGTTTCGGGACAAAATCGAAACTGCAGGTATGCCGAAAGCTGCGGAAGATGAAGCGTTAAGGCAGCTGAAGAAACTTGAACGCATGCATCCGGATGCGGCCGAGACCGCCACGCTGCGAAACTGGATGGAGATCATGACGGACCTTCCGTGGTCCAAAGCCTCGGTAGACAATCTTGACTTGATCGAAGCGGAACGGATTCTTAATGAGGACCACTACGGCCTGGAGAAAGTTAAGGATCGAATTATCGAAGCTTTGGCGGTCCGCAAACTCAAAGAGAAACCCAAGGGACCAATTCTTTGTCTGGTTGGCCCACCGGGAGTCGGTAAGACTTCGCTAGGGCGTTCGATTGCGCGAGCGCTCGATCGCAAGTTTGTCCGGCTGTCACTGGGCGGAGTTCATGACGAAGCGGAAATTCGTGGCCACCGGCGTACGTATGTGGGCGCCATGCCCGGCCGCGTAATCCAGGCCATCCAACAGATCGGGACCAACAACCCGCTGATCATGCTTGATGAAATAGATAAAGTCGGCGCCGACTTTCGCGGGGATCCATCTTCGGCGTTGCTGGAAGTGCTTGACCCGGAGCAGAACAACACGTTTCGCGACAATTACCTCGGCGTTACTTTCGACTTATCGAATGTCATCTTCATGACGACGGCTAACGTGCTGGACACTATCCAGCCCCCGCTGCGTGATCGCATGGAAGTGATCAGACTGGCTGGTTACACCGAAGAAGAAAAGGCCGAAATCGCCCGCCGCCACCTGCAGCCCAAACAGATGGAGGAAAATGGAGTCACCGCGAAGGACCTGCACATTTCCAAGAGCGCGTTGACCGCCATCATTCAACAGTACACACAGGAAGCGGGACTGCGGCAACTTGAACGCGAGATTGGACGCGTCTGTCGGAAGGTTGCCAGGCGAATAGCTGAAGGCCACAAAGACACGGTGCGAGTCTCCCAGAAAAACCTGCACGAGTTTCTCGGCGCCCCGAAGATAATTCCTGAGGAAGCACTTAAGAAAGATCAGATTGGCGTTGCGACCGGACTTGCATGGACCGCAGTCGGCGGCGACGTGCTGTTCATCGAAGCGCTCAAGATGAAGGGCAAGGGCAATTTAGTTTTGACGGGCCAACTGGGCGAAGTGATGCGCGAGTCGGCCCAGGCAGCCTACTCCTATGCGAAATCGCGGGCCAAGGATCTGGAGATCAACGAGGAAGACTTCAACACTTACGATCTTCATATTCACATCCCTGAAGGCGCGATTCCCAAAGATGGTCCATCAGCGGGCATCACGCTCGCCACGGCGATGGTCTCGGCGCTTTCCGGTCGAGCGATAAGGAAAGATGTGGCGATGACGGGTGAGATCACTTTGCGTGGCAACGTGTTGCCAGTCGGTGGGGTGAAGGAGAAAGTCCTGGCTGCGCGTCGCGCTCGAGTTTCGACAATTATTTTGCCGCAACAAAATCGACGCGACATCGAAGAAGTGGCGAAGGAGCCTTTTAAGGACATCCGCTTCGTTTACGTGGAAAACATGCGGCAGGTCTTTCGAGAAGCCTTGAAGGATAAAGTTACTCCGCCAGTCGCCTCGGGTACGCGCCCGCAACGAATGCCCCAGGCTGCTGCCGGCAGACCGGTGTAGACGCAGCGTGATCTGGGTTTTGTCCCAGCTCGAAATTGGTACGCAAATGTTTTAACGCGAGCTGCTTCGGTCCGGCGAGAGGAGTGCGGTAACTTGGCCCACCTGCGAGTTGAGACTAAATCGCGCGCGCTGCAGTATCAGATAAAAATCGGCTCCGGTCTCCTCACGGCTGCCGGTGCTGAGTCGGCCCGCGCTTTGGGAAAGCAGGCCCGCAGGCTAGTTCTCGTCTCAAATCGAAAAGTTTTCAAACTGTATGGCCCGGCGGTTATTCGAAGCCTGGAAGCGGCAAGGTTCGAGGTTTCGCCCTGGTTGATTGGCGACGGCGAACGGTTTAAGTCGATGCGGACGGTCGCCGCGACGGTCGATTTTCTCAGCCGGCAGCGGTTGGGACGTGATGATGCCGTAGTCGCGCTCGGAGGTGGAGTGGTCGGCGACGTCGCAGGATTTGCCGCCGCCATCTATCTGCGCGGAATCCCTTTCATCCAAATTCCTACTACCTTACTCGCGCAAATTGACGCTTCGGTCGGCGGCAAGACGGGCGTGAATCTCGCGGCCGGCAAAAATCTCGCCGGCGCTTTTCATCAACCCAAAGCAGTAATCATCGACATCGCAACGCTCGCCACTTTGCCCTCGCGCGAACTAACAGCCGGATGGTGCGAAAGCGTTAAGCAAGGTGCGGTCGGTAGCCGAAAACTCTTCGAGCAGACGCTAGCTTTTCTTTCACGGCTCAACGCCGGCGCCGAACTCATATCTAAACAACTCGAGAATTTGATCGCCGCGCAGTGTGCCTTCAAAGCGTCGATTGTGATTGCTGATGAACGCGAAGACAGCGCCCGCAGTGATCGACGATCGCGGCGGATCTTAAACTTTGGACACACGTTTGCCCACGCACTTGAAAACGTCACCGGCTACCAACGCTTTCGCCACGGCGAAGCAGTCGGCTATGGAATACTGGTCGCAGGCGAGTTATCGAAAAATCTAGGCTTACTGCCGCCGGCAGAGTTAGAATCGCTTCGTGAGGGTGTGCGACTTTGCGGGCCGCTGCCACCGGCCGGTGATTTGGACCAGGTTGCAGTTGTCGAGGCGATCGCGCACGACAAGAAACGCGTTATGGACGAGGTTCAATGGGTCCTGCTTGAACGGATAGGATGCCCGCGGATAATCGACGGCGGTGAAATCAGCCCGCGGTTGCTGCGGCAGTCAATAAACAAGGCGTTGGGACACACGAGGGACGTTAAGTTTTATGATGAACACAACTGAACGAGCTACCGAGCGCGGGAGTGCTCGTCTGAAGTTTATCCTCGTCATCGTAATCATTGCCATCGTAGCCTACGCTGGTTACCTCTTCGTCCCCGTAGCTTACCAGGCTTATCTCTTTAAGGATTTGATGCAACACAACGTTGACGTTGCGAGCACGCAAGGTTACGACGCCGCGTGGGTGAAAAACCAACTCACTAAAAGCGGCCCTGAGTATGATGTCCCGGGCGATGCGGTGATCATGGCGTCGCAACGCGACAACCGGATGGAGGCGCGAGTTCAGTTTACGAAACCGATTGCCTTTCCGGGTTACACCTACAACTACGAATTTGATCACACGGTTAAGAGCACCGCGTTTTTGACGTTTAAGTAACTGCCGGACAGTCGGGTCTACCAGAATTCAAAAGCGCCGGATTAGTTCCGGCGCTTTTTTGTGAGTTCGCGAAATGTCTTCGGAGTTACCCGCTTGGCTGGGTGTGATCGAGAAAAGCTTTGAGCTTGCGCGAACGTGATGGATGGCGCAATTTCCTCAGGGCCTTGGCCTCGATTTGGCGGATGCGCTCGCGCGTGACAGCAAAGTGCTGGCCCACTTCTTCGAGCGTGTGTTCCGAACCCGTAGTCCCCAATCCAAAACGCATCTTAATCACTTTTTCTTCGCGTGGCGTCAGCGTCGCCAAGACTTCATCCGTGATCTCGCGCAGGTTGGAAGCCACCACGGCGTCCGCCGGATTCAGGATCGACTTGTCCTCGAGAAAGTCGCCGAGATGGGAATCTTCTTCTTCGCCGATGGGAGTTTCAAGTGAAATTGGTTCCTGGGCAATCTTCAAAACCTTACGCACTTTCGAGACGTGAATGTCCATCTTCGCCGCGATCTCTTCGCTGGTTGGTTCGTGCCCGAGTTCCTGAACCAGCGCGCGGGAAGTCCTAATCAACTTATTAATCGTTTCGATCATGTGGACCGGAATGCGAATCGTGCGCGCTTGATCCGCGATGGCGCGCGTTATCGCCTGACGAATCCACCAGGTCGCGTAGGTGGAAAATTTATACCCGCGCCGCCATTCAAACTTATCCACTGCTTTCATCAGACCGATGTTGCCTTCCTGAATCAAATCCAGAAACGCCAGACCGCGGTTGGTGTACTTCTTCGCGATGGAGACCACCA
>JANLZV010000116.1:0-4981 GCA_031366425.1 Pyrinomonadaceae bacterium
ATTACGCGGCTTTCCAACTTCTCACGTCGCTGCTCTCAAACCTCCGCGCGAAGTATTGGATTTTCTTTCGCGTAGTTATTAGATCTGCCGCGTGTTTAGAGCAGATTTGGAGGCAGTCATGTTCGAAAGTTTTTTCCCGCTATTCTCCCTGGCGAAGACAGCGATCGAAGCAGTAGGTTTTGAGGCTGCGGACCTCCCGCTTTCTGTAGTTTTCCCCTTGCTCGCGACCAGCCTATTTCCCGTTCTTCATCGTAAAGACCTGGCCATCCCCACTGAGACCAACGACTTGTTTTCGGCGTTCATGGACCACATGCCTGGGTTCGCCTGGATCAAGGATGCCGACGGCCGCTACGTGTATGCGAATGAGCGGGTCAAGCAACTCAAACTAATCAAATCAATAACCGTCGGAGAACGCGATGCCGACAGCTGGTCGCCGGCTGTTGCCGCAAAGTTTCGCGAAAGCGACCGAGTCGTTTTTGAGACTGGGAGATCCGTCGAAACCGTCGAATCGCTGGTCATCGAAGGAGAAGAACGCTGGGCGCTCGTCACGCGATTTCCGATCCTCGACGAAAGCGGTGCAGTGATCCTCGTGGGCGGCACCAGCGTCGACATCACCGCGCATAAGCGGTCGAAAGAAGCCTTGCGTCAAAGTGAAAGCTTCCGCCGAATGATTGTTGAATCGGAGCCGGAATGCGTAAAGCTGGTGGCCCCAGACGGTACGCTGCTCGACATGAATCCTGCCGGCCTGGCGATGGTTGAGGCCACTTCTCGCGACCAGGTTATCGGGCGGCCAGTGGTAAGCCTAATCGCACCCGAGTGGCGAGACCGCTTCCTCGGCATGCACGAAAGAATCTGTCGAGGCGAAACGGTAGTCTCAGAATTCGAGATCATCGGGCTTAACGGTTCGCGCCGTTGGATTGAGAGCCACGGCGTACCTCTTCGCGACAATGACTCAAAGATCATCGCCCAACTCGCAATCGCCCGGGACATCACTGAGCGCCGGCGTGCAGCCGAGGCCCAACGCAACGCCGAGCAGAAATACCGCGACATTTTCGAAAATGCGAACGACGGAATTTTCCAATCCACTCCCGAAGGAAAGTTGTTGTCGGCTAATCCGGCCCTCGCGCGAATGTTTGGCTACGAATCATCCTCCGACATGGTCGACGAAAGCTGTCTCGACGTTTCGCAACAGTTGTACGTCGAATCCAGTCGCCGCGAAGACTTTCGCCAACTAATGGAGAAAGACGGCCTGGTCCGCGACTTCGAATACCGCGCGGTGCGGAAAGACGGCCGCAAAATCTGGATTTCGTTGGACGCCCGGACGGTGCTCGACGATCGCGGCGGCATTAGCTACTACGAAGGCATCGCCCAGGACATTACCGAACGCCAGCAGGCGCAGGACGAGTTAAGGACTCAGAAGGAGATTCTGGAAAAGATCTTCGATCACCTTCCCGTGATGATCACCTTCACCGACCGGGCTGGTCGCACCAAGTTGGTGAACCAGGAATGGGAGCACACCCTCGGGTGGTCGCAGGAAGAAATACGCGCAGGGGATCTCGATATTCTTGCCGAGTGTTATCCGGACCCGCACTATCGGTCGAAGGTTATGCAATTTTTGAAAGTCGCCAACGGCGAATGGCACGATTTCAAGACCCGGACCAGAGACGGCAACACAATTGATACAACCTGGGCGCGTGTACAACTCTCCGACGGGACCACGATTGGGATTGGAAAGGATATTTCGGAGCGCAAGCGCACCGAGCAGGCGCTGCAACAAGCCGAACAGCGTTACCGCGAACTTTTCGAAAACGCAAAAGACGCCACCTACGTGCACGACCTCAATGGCAGGTATACCTCGCTGAATCGGGCGGCGGAAAAACTTAGCGGCTATTCACGCGACGAAATCATCGGACGCAACTTTGGTGATTTTGTGGCTCCTGAATTCCTTAAGGAGATGCGCGAGAACATCTGCAAGAAATTGCGGAAGGAGGGTGAGACAACTTACGAGGTCGAAGTTATCACCAAGGACGGTAGGCGAGTCCCGGTCGAAGTTAGCAGTTGCCTGATCTTTGACGAGGGCGTGCCGGTGGGCGTCCAGGGCACGGCCCGAAACATTGAGGAACGACGCCGCGCGGAAGAGGCGCTACGCAGTTACGCCCGGCAACTGATTCTGGCGCAGGAAACAGAACGGCAAATCATCGCGCGCGAACTCCACGACCAAGTCGGACAAATGCTGACCGCAATTCGCATCAATCTTGAAACGATTCGTGTTTCCCGGGATATCGCTGAAACCACGACGCTCATCAATGAAGGTGTCGCGGTTGTTGATCAGGCAATTCAACAAGTTCGCGAACTCTCGTTCACCCTGCGACCATCGCTGCTCGACGATCTCGGCCTGACCTCAGCCTTGCGTTGGTACGTGGATCGGTATGCGCAACGGACCGGGATATCGGCCAGGACTTCGGTGTCGCCTGAAAGCCAGAGCCGGTTTACCCGTGAAATCGAAACTGCGTGTTTTCGGATCGCGCAGGAGGCGCTGACAAATGTTGCGCGACACGCGCGCGCCGAGAGCGTTTGCGTCGATGTGCGCACAACCAATGGCGAGGTCGCCATCATGATCAAGGACGACGGAATTGGTTTCGATCCGCATTCGTTGGCGAAAAGCGTGGCGCTGAATCGCCTCGGCCTGCGGGGAATGGAAGAACGCGCGCATCTACTCGGCGGCAAACTCGAGATCAAGTCAGCACCAAATAAAGGAACTGAAGTTAGAGCCCACTTTCCCAACGTGAACAAGAAGGACCTCAATTGAATCGGATCAGGATACTGCTTGCCGATGATCATCCACTCGTAAGAGCTGGAATTCGCGCCCTCCTGGAGAAACAACCGGGGATGGAGGTTGTGGGCGAAGCTCGAAATGGCACTGAGGCTCTGAAATTGGTTCGGAATGAACGGCCCGACGTGGTCCTCGTTGATCTTTCCATGCCCGAACTAAACGGCCTCGACGTCGTGCGGCAATTAGCGCGGGAAATTCCCAAAGTCCGCTGCATCATTCTGACGATGCATGCCGACGAAGAGCACGTCTGGCAGGCGCTGCAGGCGGGCGCCGCTGGATATTTGATTAAGGGCAGTTCCCTGGCCGAGTTGGAACTCGCCATCAAGTCCGTGTCGCAGGGTAAACCGTATCTAAGCCCGGGGGTTTCAGGACCAGTTATTAAGGAGTACGTTCGCCGAACTAGTCGCGATGAAGGATTTACTGACAACCTGACGCCCCGGCAGCGGGAGGTACTCCGACTCGTAGCCGAAGGCAAAAACACGAAGCAGATCGCATTCTTACTGAATGTCAGTGTGAAGACAATTGAGACACATCGCACGCAATTAATGAAACGGGTGGGAGCTAACGACGTGGCCGGTCTGGTGAGACATGCCCTCAGAATTGGATTGGTGGAGTCGTGAGTCGGAGGAGCGACCCTTAGAAGAACTAAGGTTTTCCCTGAATTGCCTGCCGCGGTAGTTTTTGGGATAGTGCGCCCAATTATTCGGGTGCTCGCTGACTCAGATGGTCAGCAACAAGGGGATCAAGCACGGGTTGTTGGTGTCAAATCCCTACGTCTAATCGAAACTACGTCGACGAGCAGTGAAGGCACCGGTCCCTCATGGAACGAATTCGTCTCTTGTTAGCTGATGATCACACCTTGATCCGCGCAGGCATTACTGCGCTTTTGGAAAAAATTGAGCGGGTCGAAGTTGTCGGTCAAGCCGAGGACGGCCGGCTCGCTCTGCATTTAATTGAAGAACTAGCGCCCGACGTGGTGCTCCTGGATCTGCAGATGCCCGGCGTCAATGGGTTTGACGTGCTACATGATGCTGCTGAGAAGTTTCCTACCGTCAGAATCATCGTTTTATCAATTTACGACAATGAAGAATATGCGCTGCGGGCGATTGGCGCGGGCGCCACGGGCTATCTTCCCAAAAGCGCGGCGAGCGCTGAACTCGAAATTGCCATCAACCATGTCGTTCGCGGGGAAAAATATATCTCGCCGACGATTACAAAAACCTCCTCGCGGGATCCTGATCGACCGACCACTTCGCATGAAGATGAAGATGCCATCCAGGATCTCACGCCGCGTCAAAGGGAAATTCTGATTCTGATTGCCGAAGGACACTCGACCAAGGTTATTGCCAATACTCTTCAAATCAGTGTGAAGACGGTAGAGACGCATCGCACTATGTTGATGGACCGCCTCGGAATCCACGACCTCGCCGGCTTGGTGAAATTCGCCGTGCGTAGTGGAATCATAAAGCTCGATTCCTAGCAAAGGAACTTGCTGCTTAAGGTTATTAGCAGGTGCCTCTCAGGTTTTCCCCTATTGTAACTACCCATCAAAAAAGTTAGGTTCCAATCACGGATTTATCCTTACTCGCGACTACCCCCTTCCGCGTTTACTCGGTTTCATCCGCTTAATTTAGGCTGAGCGTTTCGGAAGGCGATTTCGGTAGAAGGCTGCTTCTATATCGGCACTGGTCCCTGGCTGCGATGGATTGCTTTCGAGGCATTTGCAAATTGGAAGGTACAGGTTTAGCGAGATCGCGTGAGCTCCTTAGGGTTGCGCGCGCGCGTGAAGAAGGACGCCGTCTTTGGGGCGAGAGAGGCGTCCTTTCTTCCAAACCAGTAGTACCTGGGGAAGCGAGAGTTTACTATGCCCCGGTTTTCGCTGACGGATCTTTCACTCAAGCATCGATTACCGTTGCTGATCGGAGCTCTCTTGCTCAGTCTGGCCGCAGCTTCTACGTGGCTGGCCTACCGCAGTGTTAAGGAGTCAGCCCGTGAAGTAGGTCGCGAACGACTCACTATTCTTACGCAACAACTGGCTACCATGATGCAACAGCAGGCGGCGCGGCGCCGGCCGTGGGACTACCTAAGTAATTTTTGATTGCGGGATCGTTTGCCGCCGCGAACGTTTTGTTCATGAGGCTGGCGGCC
>JANLZV010000125.1:0-4166 GCA_031366425.1 Pyrinomonadaceae bacterium
CAGGAATTTGATGACAAACGTAACTGAAGGCCCGGTAGACGGTAAGCGCGAGCAGCGGATGTCCGGATTGAAGTGCGAGGGGCGCTCCAGTGATCAACGCGATCGTTGCGAGTGAGCCCGCGGCGACGACTAACCACATCAAAACCGGGCGGCGTTGGGATCCTGATTGCAGAACGTAAGACATTTAAAGTTGAACGAGGTATCCACTCGCTACCGCTCGCGGTTCCGTACCTATGCCCTGCGGAACCGCGAGTGGTAGCGAGCGGATGCTACAGTCAACGCTCATCAGATTCCGCGAACGTCAAAATTCAAGAGTTGAACCGGGGGATCCACTCGCTACCGCTCGCGGTTCTGCAAGCGACAGCTCGTGGTTCTGCACGCAAACCTAGAAGCGGATCACCGTATCCGGGCCACCTTCGATATGCAGCGTGTCAACGAAACGGATGTGGCGCGATTCAGACGTCATCACAACTGAATGCGTGCGCTTGCCGGCCCCGAAAAACCTGACTCCCTTTAGCAACGCGCCATCGGTAACGCCAGTGGCCGCAAAAATAATCTTTCGGCCCGGAGCGAGGTCGTTCGTATCGTAAATCTTATTGATATCGGTGATCCCCATCTCCTGCATGCGTTCGATTACTTGCTCTTTGGGTGGCACCTTGTCTTTATCAACTCCAAGTCGTTCATGATCGAAAACTAATCGCGCCTGAATTTCTCCATTCAAACACTTCATCGCCGCAGCAGTAATCACGCCCTCCGGCGCGCCGCCAATCCCGACCAGCGCATGAATGTTTGTCCCGGCTACGGCCGCGGAAATGCCGGCGGACAAATCGCCGTCTCCAATCAAACGGATTCGCGCGCCCGCCTCGCGCACGTCAGCGATCAACTTTTGGTGGCGTGAACGATCGAGGACGATCACCGTCAGATCTTCAACATCGCGACCTAATCGACGCGCAATATTCTTGAGGTTGTCTTTGATTGGTGCATCAAGATCGACTACGCCTCGCGAGGATGGGCCAACTACAATTTTGTCCATGTAGATGTCCGGCGCATTCAACAGCCCGCCGCGTTCAGCTGCGGCCAACACCGCGATTGCGTTGTTCGCGCCCACCGCGCAAAGATTAGTCCCCTCTAGAGGATCGACGGCGATATCTACTTCAGGGCAGGATTCCGCGAGATCTTCACTAACACCGTAGCCACCACCAACCTCCTCGCCGATGTAAAGCATGGGCGCTTCATCGCGTTCGCCCTCGCCAATCACAATTCGGCCGCGCATCGGCACCGTGTCCATCACTTCGCGCATGGCTTCCACAGCCACGTGATCGGAATACTTCCGATCGCCCTGGCCCATGGTGCGGGCAGCGGCAATAGCTGCGGCTTCGCATACGCGCAGAAAATCCAAAGACAGCTCGCGCTCTGTCTGTAGCTCGTGGCCCATCGTTTTCAGATCTCCAGGAATCCGGAAGTTAATTACAAAAACAGCGAACGGTTTCGTATTGCTCGGGGGTGATGAAGTGCGGCCTCATACTAGCAGAGGCGAACGGGTTTTTGTAGTTGCGACCCCCTGAAAGAGTGCCCAGTTCGCTTCGGACGCGAACGCCTGGCGGCCCTCTGCAGCCGGAAACTCTCTTGCATCTGACCCTGCATTCAGGGCAACATGTCGCCGATGGCTACTCTATTAATCGTCGATGACGATACCCTCATCAGGGATACTCTGCACGAACTCTTGTCCGCCAATCATGAATGCCATACGGCTGATCGCGCCGAGCAAGCGCTCGCGTATCTCGATATGGAAAACTATGACGTGGTGCTTACCGACATCAATATGCCGGAACTCAGTGGTTATGAGATTCTGCGGAACGTTCAGGAAAACCATCCCACCACTCCGGTGATTGTGATCTCCGGAATTCCCAACGACATTGATGCGAAGGCGCTCACGGAAATTGGGGCCTTTGCCTATTTCAGCAAACCTTTCAAACTTGAAGAAGTGGAAGACGCAGTGGCCCGCGCCATCGCCCGACATCAGGAGTTGACCAGCGCGGGCGGCGACGAAACTGCGAAGTCCGAGTCTGACCAATCGAATTGAGTCCAACCCAACGAACTGTGCTACTTGAGGAGAAAACTATGTCCGCTGTCACGCAACCTGAACCCATCAATGAAGAAAAAATGCATGCCTTCTTAGGCAAGGTGGTCGGAGATTTCGGCGCCGCCTTGAGTTCGTCGTTAGTTTACATCGGCCAAAAACTCGGGCTCTACAAAGCGATGGCTGACGGCGTTTCGGTGAAGCCCGCAGAACTCGCGGCGAAGACTTCCACCAACGAGCGATATGTGCGCGAGTGGTTGATCAACCAGGCTGCCAGCGGTTACGTCGACTACGATCCAGCCAGTCAGTCGTATTCACTAAATCCGGAACAGGCGATGGCGCTGACTGACGAAGCTAGTCCGTTCTATGTTGGCGGAGGATTCTTTGTGATCAAGGCGATGACCCATGCCGTCAATCGAATTGAAGAATCGTTCAAGAATGGCGGCGGCATTCTCTGGGGCGAACACGATCCGGATCTGTTTGTCGGCACCGAGCGTTTCTTCAGGCCCGGCTACGCGGCGCACCTAATCGCATCATGGATTCCCTCGCTCACCGGAATTGAAGAGAAACTAAAGGCCGGCGGCAAAGTGGCCGACATCGGGTGTGGTCACGGTTCGTCAACGGTGATCATGGCCCAGGCGTATCCAAACTCTCGCTTCTGGGGTTTCGACAATCACGAGAAGTCGATCGAGACTGCGCGCCAGCGCGCTGCGGATGCGGGCGTGGCTGATCGGGTCACGTTTGCGGTGGCAAACGCGAACGAGCTTCCGGATGAGCAGTTTGACATGGTTGCCTTCTTCGATTGTTTGCACGACATGGGCGATCCCGTGGGCGCGTGCAAACGTGCGGCTGAAGTCTTAGGTCCGGAGGGTAGTGCGCTGATTGTAGAGCCGATGGCTGGAAACACCGTGGAGGAAAACTTTAACATCATCGGCCGCACATTTTCCGGCGCCTCGACGCTTTGTTGCACTTCAAACTCGCTAGCTTTGAATGGACCAGCCCTTGGCGCGGTCGCGCCGGAATCAGCAATTCGCGAGGTGGTTTTGGCCGGCGGCTTTACTGAATTCCGCCGCGCGACTGAGACACCATTCAACCGCATCTTTGAAGCTCGGAAGTAAGACAGGCATTCCTGCCTATCACGTGCGTAATACACAGTAAGACAGGCATTCGTGCCTGTCACGATGTCCAATACCACTAAGACACGAAGCCTCATGAAGTAGGCTTCGTGTCTTGGTCTCTTAGTAGTTGGTTTTTTGGCGTCGGTTGAGCGGTCCTCAATGCTTCCACGGCGGCAGCGTCTTGCGCGCGGGCTTCTCCTTCTTCAAACCCAACGCCCAATCCGCCTGCATCAACGTGTGAATGTCGCGAGTTCCCTCGTAAATAATTGCGGCTTTGCAGTTTCGCAGATAGCGTTCAACCGGATAATCGTTTGAATAACCGTTAGCGCCGTGCACTTCGATCGCCATCGACGCGGCCGTCTCGCTGCGGACAGTTGCCTGCCACTTCGCGAGGCTCGTGGCGCGGCCATTCGCCTGACCGGTGTTCTTCAATTGTCCGGCCCGCAAACAAAGCAGATGGGTCATCTGGTAGTCAGCTTCCATGATCGCGATTTTCTGTTTTACCAGTTGGTGGTTTGCGATCTTCGTCCCAAAAGTTTCGCGTTCCAGCGCGTACGCAACTGAAGCATCACGCGAAGCACGAATTACGCCAGTGGCTCCCGCGGCCACCGTGTAACGTCCCTGCTCAAGCGCAAACATTGCGATCTTAAAACCTTCGCCTTCTTCACCGAGCAGATTTTCTTTCGGCACCCGCACGTCCTGCAAGGAAAAGTAGCCAGTGTTACCCGCGCGGATGCCGAGCTTCCCGTGAATCGTTCCCGAGGTGAAGCCTTTCATGGTGCGTTCCACGATAAAACAAGACATGCCCGAATGGTCCCGCTTCCGACGCTTCTCTTCGTCGGTCCAGCAGAAGAAAAGGAAATGGTCAGCTACATCTGCGAGGCTAATCCACATCTTTTCGCCGTTGAGGACATACTCATCGCCTTCGCGACGGGCGGTGGAACGCGAACCGACCACATCCGAGCCGG
>JANLZV010000129.1:0-5231 GCA_031366425.1 Pyrinomonadaceae bacterium
TGAAGATTTTATAGCCGGTGAAGTGGTGGACAATCTGGCAGCAGCCACGGATCTGGCAGGAGTGGCCTCGCAGTATTCGCTTCATCCCAGCCCGCTCGATAAATTTGGGTCGCGGCCGATTTTTCGTTTAATAATAACGTATGGGGCGACTGTCACGGATCGGGTTACTGCGCTGGCTGCAGACCCTCGCGTCGTATTCGCTGAGGCTAATTTCGTCGAGAAGCCTCCCGAGGGTGGTGGCAACGGTTGGAGCGTAGGCAACGGCTGGAGTGTGGGCGGCAACGACGGCGCTTATCGAGCGCAGTGGGCGGCGCAAATGATTCGCCTGGGTGCCGCTCATCAGGTCAATCGAGGCACCGGGCCGAATGGTCCGATCCGAATCGCGATATTGGATACCGGAGTGGACGTTACGCATCCAGCTCTCGTGGGCCATTTGCTGCCGGGCCATGATTTTGTAGACGACGACAATGATCCGAGTGAAGTTGGAAATTTAAACCTCGGACCATTTGGTCATGGCACCCACGTCGCGGGGCTCATCGCCTTGATAGCTCCTGAGGCGAAGATCATTCCGGTGCGGGTTCTTGACCAGCACGGTGTGGGGAATATCTGGGTTTTGGCAGAGGCGCTCACATATGCAGCAGATCCCGACGGAAATCCCAACACTCACGATGGTGCGGATGTTATCAATCTCAGCCTTAGCACTTTGAGGCGAACCCGTCTTTTGCGAAGTGTCTTATCAAAGGTTTGCGATGACGTCGCCGCCCCCGGCGAAGACGATTTTCCGGCCTTGTCGAACCCTCGCCTGGTAGTGGTTTCGGCAGCGGGAAACAATGCGGATGAAACTCGCCAATATCCTGCGGCGGAGGATGTAGATGGCTTGATTTCGGTAGGGGCGTCAAACTCACTGGATCAGCTCGCCTCGTTTTCGTCGAGAGGTTCCTGGGTTGGAGTGGCCGCCCCGGGGCAATCAATCCTAAGCACCGTGCCGAACGGGTTGTATGCAACCTGGAGCGGGACCTCGATGGCAACGCCCATTGTCTCAGGAGAGGTCGCCCTCCTGCTGGCCGCGTTTCCAGGTCTGCGAAATGACGAAATCATCGGTCAGGTTCAACGCACTTCAATTCGAATTGATGGATCAGTGCGGAATCGTATCGACGCGGGGAGCGCTTTAACTACCGCCCCAGTACCATCGTCTAGTCCAACGCCAACTCCTACGCCTAACCCTACGGCATCGCCAACCCCGAGCGCGTCACCCACGCCTGGTGCGTCCCCATCGCCGACTGTTACGCCGACGCCAATGTCCTCGCCAACGCCGTCGCCCACGCCCGCAAGTACAGTACAGATCGGGTCGACGAGCTACGTTGTAGCTGAAGGACCCATCAGTGTAGCCGTTACGATCAATCGAACTGGGGACTTATCGAGTGGTGCCAGCGTTAACTACCAAACTGCAGATTTCGCGGCGGGGACCAATTGCAATGTCGTCGCCGGCGCTGCGTCCTCAAGATGCGACTATCTGGCTACGATAGGTACCGCAAATTTTGCGGGAGGGGAATCTTCCCAAACTATATTGATCCCGCTCGTCGACGATGCTTACGTTGAAGGCAACGAGAGTTTTATCGTCACGTTGGTTGGGCCAACTAACGCTGCTCTTGGCACCCTGAGCACATCGACAGTAATCATTCAGGATAACGAAACCGTGGCGGGACCCAATCCCATCGACCGGCCAGACGTTTTTGTTAGGCAACAATACATCGACTTCCTCAACCGTGAGCCTGATTCCAGCGGCCAATCATTTTGGATCAATGAGCTGGCGCAATGTAGCGCGAATCCAGATTGTCTGGAGATAAAGCGGATCAACGTATCCGCAGCGTTTTTCCTCTCTATCGAATTCCATGAAACGGGCTATCTCGTCTATCGGATGTACAAGGCCGCCTACGGCAATCTGCCTGGCAGCCCTGTGCCTGTTCGCCTGAGCGAGTTTCTACCTGACACCCAGCAGATCGGGCAAGGGGTGGTTGTCAACGTCGGAGATTGGCAGACGAGATTGGAAGCCAACAAGACCGCGCTAGCTTTGAATTTCGTTGGGCGTCCGCGCTTTGTCGATCTCTTCCCAACATCGATGACTTCTACGCAGTTTGTCGCCGCCCTTTTCGTTAACACCGGGGTGACGCCGACACTTGAAGAGCAAGCCGTGGCCGTAGGGGAATTTGGCGCCGCTACTACCACGAGTGACCAGAGCGCCCGTGCTCGCGCATTGCGACGGGTAGCTGAAACCGGGCGGTTCGCTCAACGTGAACTAAACAATGCCTTTGTGTTGATGCAATACTTTGGCTATCTCCGCCGCAATCCAGACAGTGCTCCGGAAATCGGTCTCAACTTCGACGGCTATAATTTTTGGGTAAACAAACTCAACCAGTTCAACGGCAATTTCCTAAACGCCGAAATGGTGAAAGCATTTATAGTCTCGGGTGAATACCGACAAAAATTTGCTCCTTGATCCCAGGCAATCCGCGTAAAGTCCACCGCCGTACAACCGGTAGAAATAATCCATCCACCTTGCTTTGCGTTCGGCAAACCGGATCCTGTTCGTTTCTTGATGGGAAACACCCCTTCGTGCTCCATAAGAATCTTGCTGAAACAAGATCAGCGTGTTAAGTTGCGCTGTCTGAGTGCATGGCTTTCCGTGTCCCCGAGGAATATGGCTAGAGTTCACCTGAAACAATCGATTGCGGGGCTGGCGCTCATTTCACTTGCCTTGGTCGGAATTTCCTGCCGGGCCTTAGCTACCAATGAAGAATTCTTTGGTAAGACTACCCCGCCCGCGGGCAACCTGCTTCGATACGTAAATGGGCCCGAACCGGAGTCGTTGGATCCGGCAGTGAGTTCAGGGCAGCCGGAAGCACACATCTACATGGCGCTTTACGAGGGGCTGGTTGAATACCACCCGAAGTCGCTCAACGCGATCCCGGCAATTGCCGAACGCTGGGACATTAACAACGATTCATCGGAGTTTGTTTTCCACCTGCGCAAAAATGCGCGCTGGTCCAATGGCGAACCGATCGACGCGCATGATTTTGTCTACAGTATCAGGCGGGCTCTTTCGCCCGAGGTCGCGTCCCGCAGCGCGGCGCTTGCTTACTACATCAAGTATGCGAAGGCCTTCAATCAGAAGTCTGTCTTCGTCCGCGACCCCGCTTCAAATCAGTTTCTCCTGGATGCGGACTTTGCCGGCGGAGACGCAAAGTTGAGCGCTCCCCTGAGCCAGAAACTCATCACAGCGAACGAGCGAGAGTATCAACCCACGCCGGCACAGCCTGAACCCCACCTCGACACAGATTTTCATCGCCAGATGCATTCGCCCGGGAGACTCTTGCTGCCTGCGGACGAGAAGAAACGCAACAAGCTTTTGGCCGGGAATGCCAAATTGAACGGCGCTGTGGCCGGCAAAGAGTTTGTCCCAGTGACGAGCGCAGACATCGGGGTGGAGGCAGTAGATAATTACACCGTTCGCATTTCACTTTCTCAACCGGCCCCGTACTTCGTCGACCTTATGGCTCACCAGCTGTTTCGCCTGGTGCCGCGCAAGACAATCGAAAAATACGGCGAGGCCTGGACCGACCCGGCCAACATCGTTACTTGTGGGGCGTTTAAGTTGAAGTCGTGGAAGCCTTATAACGAGTTGGTTGTCGAGCGCGATCCAATGTATTGGGACGTGGCGAATGTTCAACTGGAAGAGATACGCTTTTACACCTCGTCGGATCACCCGACGAGTATGAACCTTTATCGGGTAGGTGAGGCCGACGCCTTGCTCAATCATTCCGTGCCAAACCCGTGGCTCGACGTCGTTCGACCGAAGAAGGACTTCATGGATGCGGCTGAGGCGGTGATCACGTATATCCTCATTAACACCACGCAGCCGCCGATGAACGACCTTAGGGTGCGAAGAGCTTTCAATATGGCCATCGATAAGGTCACTTACTCGAAGGCCAAACGCACCACGACGCCGCTGTCGGCGTTTACGCCCCAGGGAATTTTCGTGGGGTATCCGCAGCCCCAGGGTGAACCCTTCGATGCCGATCAGGCTAGACGATTGTTGGGCGCAGCTGGTTTTCCAGTTGCGCAGAATGCCGATGGCAGTTACGAGTGTGCTTCGTTTCCCGCTGCCAGTCTCACATTAATCTTTCCGACCCACAGTTCGAATAAAGCGCTGGCCGAATTCATACAGGCGCAATGGAAACAGAACCTCGGGATAACGATTTCGCTGAGCAACATGGAGAGCAAGACTTATTACGGGGCGCGAAACAATTTGGAGTATAAAGGGTTTGCGCTCGGCATTTGGGGCGCTGATTACATGGACCCCACCACCTTTTTAAATATCTTTTTAACTCCGGGCGACAGCGGCAGCGGCTGGTGGGACCAGAAGTACGTGGATCTCCTTGAAGAGGCAAATCACACGCTGGACAGGGCTAAGCGATATGAACTGCTGGCGAAAGCCGAAAAGTATATGTTAGACGCTCAGCCAATAATCCCAATTGAGACGCCTTCGGTTAACTGGGTTAAGAAGCCCTATGTGAAAGGTATGTATCCAAATCCAGCGTCCCTTTATGCATGGAAGTTTGTGTACATCGAACGCGATCCGTCTAAATGGGATTACAAAACGCCGAGCTTATCAGATTAGGTAGGACAGGCATTCTTGCCTGTCTTTGACGAGCGTCCAAAAAGACAGACAGGTGTCTGCCCTACTCTTAAATGCTTAGATTCATCATTCGCCGACTCCTGATCACCATACCTACGATCCTCGTGGTGATCACAATCACGTGGGCGCTCGTCCGGCTTGCTCCGGGAAACTTCTACACGGGCGAAAAGAAACTTCCAGCTGCGATCGAACAGAACATCCGCGAGAAATACGGACTGGACAAGCCGTGGCGTGAGCAGTATCTGCGCATGATGGGCCACATCCTCTTGCTCGACTTCGGCACCTCGTTGAGTTTTCCGGGCCAGCCTGTGAACGCCATTATCGCGCGCTCTCTTCCTGTCTCAGCAACAATTGGCATTCTTGCTTACCTGCTCGCCCTGGCCGTGGGAATTGTCGCGGGTTCAGTTGCGGCCCTAAAGCAAAACTCAAAATGGGACTACGCCTCGATGACCCTGGCGATGCTGGGCATCTCCATTCCAAACTTTGTCCTGGGCCCGATCCTCGTCCTGATCTTCTCGCTGATGCTCTATTGGTT
>JANLZV010000158.1:0-8056 GCA_031366425.1 Pyrinomonadaceae bacterium
CAACGTGCGACGAAATACCGATGGCATCGTGATGACTGGCGCGGATGGAATTGTGATGACTGGCGCTGACGGAATCGTCATGACCGGAGCCGACACTGTACGCGCTAAGGGACCGGACGGCGTTTCATATTCAGTTGTTCCTAATGACCTTCGCTTTGCGGGCGTGACCGGAATTGTGATGACTGGCGCCGATGGCATCGTCATGACCGGAGCTGATGGCATTGTGATGACCGGCGCTGACGGAATCGTCATGACCGGCGCCGATAACACACCACGTTCCGGAATTCGCAGCGTCGATCCTGAACTGGCATTGCTCCTAAATCAGACCGTGGACGACAGCGGCATAAACGCAGTCGTGGTTTATCACCGCCTTCCGACTGAGGCCAATCTCTCAGAATTGCAGTCGATTGGGATCGTGGGCGGGACTCGTTATCGCGCATTGCCGATGGTCAGCATCACTGCCACGCGCGATCAGATCGCGGCGATTTCCCACTTGCCGGCGGTTCGTTCCATTTACGGAAATCGCACTTTGACATTTAACAGCGAACCCGAAGTTCGTGCGGTCACCGGCGTGGATCGCGCCCAGCGCGACGCTGAGATCACGGGCCACAACCGCAGCCTCCCGGTCACCGGCCGCAACGTTACGGTTGCAGTGCTGGATACAGGCGTGGACGGCACTCACGCCGACCTGTCAGGCCGGGTGGTGAAAAACATCAAGTTGGCGGACACGCAGAGTGCCGCCGCGGGATTTGTTTATCCAATCAATTCTGAAAACTTGCCGAACACCGATCAACTTTACGGCCACGGCAGCTTTGTGGCCGGCATCATCGCCGGCAACGGCAGTCTTTCCGGTGGGAAGTTCGCGGGTGTCGCACCCGGTGCGCGGTTAGTTGGACTCAGCGCGGGCGACTTGACGCTGGTCTACGTGCTCAACGGTCTCGACTATCTGTTGTCAAACCGTGCAGAGCTGGAGACTAAAGTTGTCAACTGTAGTTTTTCGGCGAATACGGTTTTCGATACGAACGATCCGGTAAACGTCGCTACCAAAATGTTGACTGACGCCGGCATCAATGTCGTGTTTTCGGCCGGCAACACTGGGCCCGGCGCGCAAACTCTGAATCCTTACGCGGTGGCTCCGTGGGTGGTCAGCGTCGGTGCGACCGACACCCAGGGACGCCTCGCCAGCTTTTCGTCGCGTGGAGATTTTGCCAGCGCGCTGTTCCGGCCCACACTCGTCGCGCCCGGCGTCAATGTAGTCAGCGTTCGCGGTTCAGGAATTACGAATGTGACCGGAGCTGAAGGACTGGCCGGTGCGGACGTGCAGCGACTAAGTTCTTCCGAACTTCCAAACTATACAACCGCCAATGGCACCAGCTTTTCCGCGCCACAGGTCGCGGGCGCTATCGCTCTGATGCTGGAAGCAAATCCTTTGCTGACGCCGGCGCAGGTCCGTGAAATTCTTCAACTGACGGCGACTCCTTTAGCTCCTTACTACGCTCACGAAACCGGAGCGGGCATGCTGAATGTTCATGCGGCGGTGCTGCAGGCAGCCTTTTCTGACCGGCGGCTGGGAACCTGGCGAGGCGTAGTTGATCGCCGACAGGTAAAGTTTTCCAAAGACCCGCTGACGATTTTCTCCGGTACCGCCCAGGCGGGAACACCAACCGACACAAATCTCAACGTTCCTGACAGTGCACTCTTCGCTTCCATCAAAATCAGTTGGGGGCCACTTTGGAGTTTGAATGATTTGGGCGTGCAGGTTTTCGATCCAAACGGTTCTCTGCGCGGACAGGCAAACGCAATCAATCTGCTGGGATTGACCGGCAAGCGCGAAAGCATCGCTTTGAATGCGCCGGCGGCGGGATCATGGCGACTCAGCGTGCGCAACACTGTCGGTGCGCTAGGTACGGCGCAGCCTTTCGTGGGCGTGCTTGATGTGGGCCGCGCTCGTTACGCGCGCATGACCGATCTGGATCATCTCAGCCCCGCTCTGCGCGAAGACATCTATCAGAACCTCCGCACATTTACGATGTGGCCCGTGGGTTCGCATTTCCGTCCGGAACAATCCATTAGCCGGATGGACATGGCGATGGCCCTGGTGGCCGGCGCCCGCGTTCCGCAATATCTCGGCGGCCGCTCAATCTACGGTGACGTTAAAGACCCGGCATCGAGACTGTTTGTGGAAAGCGTCCAAGCGTCGCCAAACGGTCCGTTGTTTATCGATGCAGCGCCGGGCAGCCGGTTCCGTCCCAATGATAATGTGACCCGGCTGGTTGCGGCGGTGGCGTTAGTAAGGGCTGCTGGCCTGCGTTCCGACGCCGAGGCAAAGGCAGGCACCCCCCTGGCATTTCTCGACTCGCGGAATATTCCTTCTGAGTTAAGAGGTTATGTCTCAGTAGCGATTTCGAAGGGCTTGCTCCAGGGCGATTCGCTGTTCCGCCCCGACGCGGCAGTTACCCGCGCGGAACTCGCGCAGGCAATCGCTGCTCTGGAACGACGGTCAATTCAATAAGCCGCCCTCAGTCTTGGATTGGAAATATGTGCAGCCTTCAGGCGGCTAGCACGTAGGGATAGTAGGCCAGCCGTTTTACGGCTGGTTCACCCAGCAGTGTTTTTCGTGGATCGTCGCTTCTGCAAGTGTGGTACTGCGCCGAGTTCAATGGATGTGATTCGGATATCGGCGGGTATGGTAAGATTTCGCAAAGACTACCAGCCCGACTTCAAGGTCTGCGCCTAGACGATGCTGATGCCGATCGCTGCGCTACGATGAACTACGCGAACTAAAGACAGTTCGCTCCGCCCTGGACTGCCTTCCTCGCTACGGCTCAGACGTATATAAGAGCTGCTGACGCAGCTCAGAAGCTCTGCTTCTCATCCTTACTCAGCTTGTGTCCACCGTCAGTTGGAATACCGAAAACATTGGAACGAGCGATGGATGTGGTAGCCGATTACACTCAGCTATTGTCGAAACCCTCGGCAAAATCTCGGCAAAATGGGAGCCGGCGGCGCTCCCTGCAATCTGCCGCTGCTTTGTAAGTGATTGAAAACTCGGGAGAAGATTGGTAGCGGGGGGGAGACTCGAACTCCCGACCTTGGGGTTATGAATCCCACGCTCTAACCAGCTGAGCTACCCCGCCTCATTGTGCGACGGATAGTTTACGAGCAGGTCACCGCTTACGTCCAATGAGGACGCGGAATTTTATTGGTCGCTGCATTCCCTCCTCCACGTTTGCCTACTCCTACTGCTTAGCCGCGGCTAGAGCCAGATCTTCATCCGAGAGTTTCTGTTTCCCACTCGCGAAACTCGCCGGGCGGTCGCCTTTGCCGAGATTGCGAATCTGATCTCCACAAACGTCTTCGATCTTCTTCGTGTTGTCTCTGCTAAGCGAGCTGTCTCCTCCATCATCAGGCAATAACCACTTGCCGTCCTCACCCTCGACCACGTGGCCCAACTCATGCAGGAGCATTAAGACGCGAACCTCCTTGGTGTTTGCGCCGAACGATCCAATACCCGGAATAAACGGTTCGGACATGAAATTCCGCTTGCGGAAAAACGGGCCGTTGGCATTGAGCGATACTTTCCTGAAGATCCGAGACTTTTTCCTGCTTTCATGGTTCACCACGTTCACCGCACCTCCGGACATTTGAATGCCGATGGTGGAAGGAAAATATTGCTTCTCGGCTTTGGAGACGAGGCCCTTGAAAACATCGACGGAAGAGGCCGGCCCACCAAAGAAATCGCTGCATTCATTGTTGGTGCTAAGAATGCCCAGCGTGTCGTAGTAGGCGGACGCAACCACTTTGTCCTCCTCGACAAGCAGCGAAGGAACACTTGGCGTCATCGCTTCCGCGGAAATAACCATGAGCACAATCATCGCTGTAGTCATCAACCAGACTCGAACCTTCATGGAAGCACCTCCTCATTGAACGCGTGTCAGAGTAAGTCCGGGCTTCAGCTTTGAAAGACAAACTGAAATAAGCAGAGCAAAGCCGGGTGAAAACTTTGTCTCATGGGTGCGCTCGCACGTTCCCGGATGGTCTTGCCGTTATACGCGTCGGGCCTTTTGAAGGATCTGGTTTTGTGACGGGCTGGCGGACTCTTGTGACTAGCAGGCTTTGGAGGATGTCCGAGACGTGGCTGGTCCATCAAACGCGTGCCAGGCATTCGCGCGAGTCCGGCCCATTCGATCATCGGTTAAGCAAAGGCGGATATTTTTCCAAAACTTAGAACACAAAAAGGACGGCCCCGCGGCCGCCCTTCGAGTTCAACGCTATGCGGTTGATTGCAGGTTAGAAACTGTACCGGAGTTGAATGCGTCCGGTACGGTTTGTTCCCAGGTTTTCACGCGGCTGAGCGAAGTCGCTGTTGAAAACGTCGCCGCTAGCGAAATAATTATCGTAAGTGAAGCTCGGGTGATTGAGCACGTTGAAGAACTCAACCCTGACTTCGAAGCGATCACTTTCCCATGAAGTGAACGGGATTTTGAACGCGCGACCGAGGCTTAGGTCCAGACGATCGACGAATGGCGAACGCAACGAATTTCTTCCGGCCAAATTAGTGCGGATCGCCGGATCGACGATGAACCGAACGTTGGCAGGATTGATGTCGTTGCCGTTGAGATCCGAATATCCGGTCGGCGAAGTGGTGCCGTTGAAGGCATTCGAAAAAGCCACGCTATCAGCTGGCGCATTCGGGTTGCCGATCGATGGTCGGTCGTTAAAGGCATTAAGGTCGCCATTAAGATCCGCTCCACCGAGGTACGGAGTTTCCACGTTGCCTGATTGAATGCGATAGATGGTGCTGAGAGTGAAGCCACCGAGCAGCTTGCCCTTCAGACCTTCCCTGAACATGCTCGACGAATCCCAGAGTCCTACAAACGAGAACCGGTGGGGCACATCGTAGCTGGCTCGCGAACGGTCAGCGCGGCGGTTGAATGGATTCGAACCGACGCTCGTGCCGCCTGAAGTAGCGAAGACTTCACTGTTCGTGTTGTCGATCGCCTTGGAAAATGTGTACGCCGCTCGATAAAGGAATCCGCTGCTGAAGCTGCGCTCAAAGCGAGCCTGCAACGAATGATAGTTCGAGTCGCCGCCGTTGGTGCGAATCGTGATTGGACCGCGCGCCGGATTGACGCGAACTCCGTTGATGCCCGGGTTGCCATTTTCATTAATGAAAAGGTGCGTGCCGCGCGAACCAACATACGAAACGTCAAGGATGTTGCGCCCTGGCAACTCGCGCTGGAAACCCAAGTTGTAAACGTAAGTCATCGGGTTAACCAGGTTTGGATCCACGCTGTTGACAGTGGCGCGCGGATTGATCGTCGGCGAAGCCGGCAACGACTGAGCGCCGAAGTTGGCCAGACCACGACCGGTATTGGGCGCTACCGTAGTGCCGCCGAGCGAATTCGGGAAGGTCGCCACAGTGTTGCTCAGGATGTTGTTAAAGAAAACATCGTAGTTCACCGCGATGCCGCCACGAAGAACTGTCAGGTTTTCGCCAAACAGTTTCTTCAACAGGTGCGGGGTGTAGGCAAAGCTGAAACGCGGGCCGAAGTTGTTGTTGTCTCGTTTCTGTTCGACTCTCGTCAGCGGGTTAGCAAACAGACCGCCAAACGCCGGGAAATTGGCGTTGTTGGAAACAACTCCGAAGTTCTCGTAACGCAGCCCCAGGTTCAAGCTAAGATTTTCGCGCACGCGCCATTGGTCGTTGACGAAGTAAGCTTGATTGTTCACGTCAGATTTTTCCGCACCGTCTCCGAAAACCTTGCTGGCCGAGCCGGCTGGTCCGGAGAAGCCCTGCACGAAATTACCAAGCGCCGTGAATCCGCCGCCCGAGGTGTATGACAACGCGCCGCGCGTATTGATCGGCACCAACTGTGTGCCACGTTGCGCGAGGATGTCAGCACCAAAACGGAAAGTGTGATCTCCCATGGTATGGGTCATCGTGTCCTGAAACTGGTAGTTTTTGAAATTACGACCCTGTGGGAATACCGCGTTCAGACCCACCGACGAAATGGTGCCGGTGTTGATCGTGATCGTCGGACCAGCCGTCGTTAACGCGGCATTGCGAGGGGCAAACAGGACGTCAAACGCTGCTCGACCGAAGCGAAACTCGTTGGTGGTATTTGCGGAGATTTGTCGGGTGTAGGCTGCATAGAAGCTGTCGGCTATTCCCGGGACGTCTACTTCAAACCCAGGGAACTGACCGCCCGCCACACCTGACGGAAACTGGTTATTAAAAACCTGATTGTTACGCAGGTAACGGAAAGACAAGCTGTCTACGGTCGACGGCGTCCAATCGATGCGAGCAATGTAGTCGTCGGTGTTTACCGGCTGTGAACTCTGCCGGCTCGCGTTGCCGAATTCGATCAAAGTGCGACCCGGACCCGTGCCTGATTGCAAAGCAATAGGCGCGCGGTCTGCGACCGGAGCCAGGAAAGTGCTGACGATTGCCAGGTACTGATCCAGCGCTGGATTAACGCCGACTGGAACCTGCGCCCTCAACTGAGCGGCGCCTACGGCCGTCGGGGTAACTGCGGTGCTGGAAACGCCACCTGCGCGAAACAGATCTCGCTGGAACGTGCCGAAGAAGAACAACTTGTTCTTCA
The DNA here is from genome assembly GCA_031366425.1 of Pyrinomonadaceae bacterium. GTDB lineage: Bacteria > Acidobacteriota > Blastocatellia > Pyrinomonadales > Pyrinomonadaceae > PSRF01. Next base: position 6,609 of record JANLZV010000158.1, read on the forward strand.
AAATTGGACCAGCCAATGAAAATCCAAAAGTGTTCTGATTAAACTGCGGCACTTTCGTCAATCCTTCGACAGCTTTTTCGCCCGGCTTGAGCGAGGCCAGCGCCGAATTCTGATTGATGTCATAAATTGAGCCGTGGAAGTCGTTGTTACCAGAACGCGTGATCACGTTGACTACGGCGCCGCCGGCACGACCGTATTCAGCTGAAAAGTTGCTGCCGAGGATGGTCACTTCCGAGTAGCCATCGCGAACCGACGGCTGATACGACTGGCCGGTGATCGAGTTGTCGTTGTTTTCCAAACCGTCGATCAACTGGTTGTTAGCGCGCGGGCGCAAGCCATTGACTGAAAACTCCGTGCCCTGCACGAAGCCGCCGGCCAAACCACCTGGATCGACTACGCCGGGAAGCGTGAATACGAGGTTAACGGGATTAAGACCCGCGACCGGCAGTTCGGTGATCTCGCGCGTGTTGAGTGTGTTGACGCGCGTACCGTCTGACGTCTGCAATTCAATCGCTTCATTGGAAGTGACAGTCACTACTTCCGAAGGATTTCCCACTTCTAATGCGGTCGAAAGATCGGTAGTCTGCGCGGCCGCCACTAGAAACTTGTCGCGCGCCGTTGACTTGAAACCATTGGCGGTTAATTCCGCCCGATATGTACCCGGATCGACTGCGTCGAGTCGAAAGCTTCCGTCTGATTGCGTGACGGTCTCTCGGACGACACCAGTTTCATTGTTTGTGATCTTAACAACTGCGCCGGAAACGGCGGCATTGTTTTGATCGACTATCGTCCCAACTACAAAACCCTTGCTCGTTTGTGCCAGGACTGAAGTGCTCAGCACGATTAGTACGGCGCATAAGCTGGCGATAAATCTTAGCCTTGTCATTGATTCTCCTTTTTCAGATTCTTACAGGCGACCTCGACCGCACTCAGGCGCAGCTGAGGTTCCACCGTGGTGTTCAAAATTTCTGAATTGGTTAATGCCGTTCTCGCTTTTACGAGAATTCGGATGGACAATTAATTAGCGGGGAGTTGACGTGGTTGGTTAGTGCAACGAGCGTGCCTTCATTTCCGTAGTCGGAATGGGCCGTCTCGTCACTTTCATCGGCCAGCTCAACGGAAAAGAAACAACTATGCGTTGCGAGATTTGGATTCTCGCTGGAACAAGGTTTCGTTTTTTGGAGATTTACTTCGGAGGTTCGTGCGGCGCGAGGACGCCGATGCATTTTTTCGGTCAAGCGCCATTCGGCAGTCACCAGTCGGCAGTTGGCAGTCGCCAGTCGCCTCACCGGTCACTGGTTCAGTGCCCGGGGCAGTAGGCCGCGCGTCAGCAAGGAGGTTCTTCAAATCCTGAGTGGCGGGTCGTCTCTGATGTCTGCCCGGCCACAGACAGTAGTTGCCTTCTGCTCCTGCCTTCTGTCTCCTGCCTTCTGTCTCCTGCCTTCTGT
>JANLZV010000014.1:0-8675 GCA_031366425.1 Pyrinomonadaceae bacterium
ACGCGCTGGGCCATGTTGATGCCCGAACCGGCCACGTTCGCGCGTTCGTTGACATCGACGATCTCGTTGACCGGGCCGCTGTGTACACCCATGCGCAACTTGATTTCGGGGTAACCCTTGAGCGCTTTGCTAATCTCCAGCGCACACTGGACCGGCGCCATCGGATCGTTGAAGAAGACGAGCGCCATGCCATCTCCGGTGGCCAGCGAAATCAACTGGTTAGAAGCCTGGGCACGCGTGACTTCAGCAGTCCCCCGCACAATTTCCTGCAACGACTTCAAAACTTTCGACTGTTGATCAGTCGGGAGGACTGAATAACTGACGATGTCCATAAACAAAACGTGGGCGAGCTTCATCGACCCGTTATGTTCATCGTCTCTTATTTCTGAATCATTCTCAGCAGACATACTTTTTCGCGTTTGAAACTAGTTTTAGGCAGAAGCCCGACCGTAAGGGAGGACCCAGATGTAAAATGGGGAGCCCTCCCTTACGGTCGGGCTTCTGCTATGGCGCTTCTGCTACGGGCGAGCCTCTGCTTTCAGGTAGCGATCGAGAAAATCGAGAATGGCCTTGTAGGCGCGAATCTCGTTCGCCTTTTTGGTAAAGCCGTGCCCTTCGTTATCGAAGAGCACGTATTCAACAGTGCCCTGACGTTTTCGAATGCTCTCCACGATTTCGTCTGACTCCGGCTTAATCACGCGCGGATCGTTTGCACCCTGTAGCACAATCAGCGGTTTCACGATCTTGTCTACGTGAAAAAGTGGCGAGTTGGCGCGGAGTTTTTCGAGGTCAGTATCCGGATTGCCGATCTCTTTGTAGAGCGACTTGCGAATTGCTTCCCAGTAAGGCGGAATTGACTGCAGCGTCCGCACCCAGTTTGAAACGCCGAAGATATCTACGCCAACTTCGAATTCCTGCGGCTTGAAAGCCAGCGCGGCCAACACCATGTAGCCGCCGTAGGAGCCGCCCATGATGCCGATCTTCTTTTCATCAACGTAGCCGAGTGAGGCCAAATACTTCTTTGCCTCAACACAGTCCCATAGCGGCTCGCTGCCGTGCTTGCCGTCGTCGGCCGCGAAAAATGTTTTGCCGTAACCACTTGAGCCGCGATTGTTGACGCCGAGAATCACATAACCATGATTCGCCAGATACTGGGCGACGGCACTGTAGCCAGTGCGCGTTTGGCCGCCCGGCCCGCCGTGGATCAGGAGCACTGCCGGCACTTTGTGTTGTGCGCTCGCCTGATGCGGCTTGTAGAGAATCGAGGGGATTTCCATCCCGTCAAACGACTTGTAACGAATCACTTCAGAGTCAACCAGATCGCCCGCGCTGATTTCCGGATTAAGACTACTGGAGAGCTTCGTCACCTTTCGCGTCGCGAAATCGTAGACGTGAAGGTCGCTGGGACTGCGGTCGCCATTAAGATAGAAGGCCATCAACTTTTCGCTGGGCGAGATGTTGACCCCGGTAATGTCGCCATCGGGCAACTTCGGCAGCGGCACCTGCTTACCGGTGGCTACGTTGTAGATCTTAATCACCGTCCGTGCGTCCTGGTTGACAGTCACCACCCGATACTTTCCATTGCGCGAATAGTAAGTGCTGGAAATGTCCCACGGCGCTTTCTCAACTGTCGAACTCTTGCCCGTGGCGAGATCGTAGCGGGCGATATATTGAAACTCGCTGCCCGCATCAGTGGTGTAGTCGAGATACTTTGAGTTCGCGTCAAACGCTTCCGGATTGCTGTTGACCTCGCCGGAATGCGCGGTAATGTTTTTCAACTCTTTCGTTTCGGCGTTGTACAGAAATACGTCCGCGTCGGCCGGCGAGTCGCCGCTTTTTTGGAACGCGATAAACTTTTTGTCGTTGGAGATGTCGCCGACGGTCAAACCCATTTCATCACGGTAGACGAGCCGCGGTTTGAAATCAGCGATTGCCATTTCGAAAACATCAAAATAGCGTGGGTCGCGTTCGTTAGTGGCAAAGAAAAACGACTTCTGATCCGCGCTCAAGCCCAAAAAGTTTGCCTTCACTTTATCGCCCGGAGTTAGATCTCGCTCGCTGCCATCGACCGCGCGCAGATAAAGGTGACTGTTTTCATTGCCACCTCGATCGTAGGTGTAAATGAAGCGCGAGTCGGTGGGAAGGCTGGCGACAATGTAGGTGCTCTCCTTCGTTGAGTTGGTTAGCTGCGCCGGCGAACTATTACTCGCGCCGGAAACGGGAACGGAGTAGACATTAAAAATTCCCGATTTGTTGGTGTGAAAAAGGATTGATTTCTCATCCGCGGAAAATGAGCTGCCGCCAATGCGCACGGTGTTCATGAATTGCTCAATCGTGTATTGCTTAACCGCGTGAGGCGCTGCGGACTTGGCTGCGCCCTTACCTTTCGGTTGCGCTTGGGCACCTGCCGACGCCATTGAAATAAAAGCCAGCGCGCAGATCAGGCCGTACAGAGCCATCGAAGAGATCGACTTACGCAAATACGTTTTGGTGTTCATTGAATTCTCCCTCTTGAGCTATACGCCCACCCGGCAAGGCCAGGAGCCGAAGATTTAACAGCCAATGCAAACCGCAAGATACTTTGATCAGAAGTTCTGAATTTCTGAATCATCTGACCGCAAGAATGAAACTGGATTACTGCTTTGCCGCCGGTGGCCAGCGCTCCATCCGGTAAATGCGCTGCCCCGCCGGAGCCTTCTCAGTTGCCGGCCAGGTGAGGATTGCTTTCCAGGAGTTTTCCGACTCACGCTCGAAGCGAAATGAGTTGCGCGCTTTGGCGACCGGCTCAAACGTCACTGAATTAGCATCGATTGCTGAAGCCGCCGAACGCGATCCGTTTGGGGCTGAAGTGCCAAACTCGCCATCCTTTAACTCAAAGCGGCTGACGTCTGACGTTTTATCAAACTTGTCATCATCAAAACTCTCGACTACCAGCACCGTGTCGCTTTCAAACTTGTAGCGTTCGTAGAAAGGCTTATCGATGTCACCGGTCCCACGCCACGATCCTTCAAGCCAACGAAGCTTAGCAAGATCAGCCGCCGTGATGTTTTTCAGGATCGGCTTTTGCGATGCCGGATTAGGCGCGGGCATGGCCGCTGGTTTACGCGCGCAAGCGGCGCTGCTTGAAAACACCATCCCGGCAATCAGCAACGCTAGCGGAAATCTAATTGCCAAGTTGAACTTCATGGCGCTTATCGTAGACCGTGGGCAGTAAATTCGTAAACCATTGAAACTGATCCGGCGCAAACTACCTGCACATCTGCCAGGCGCGAATCGCGTCGACCGAGAAAATCAACATCACGATCTCTAGCAGCAGGCTGTCTTTGATCCAAAAGATTAGGATCAACTCAAGGACGGCAAACACAATTAAGGAATACCGCCAGCCCAGGCGACGCGCGATCATGAATCCGATCAGGCAGCAGAGAATGTCGCCGAAGGAATTGATTACGGTATCACCGTTGTAACCGAGCGCGGCAGTTTCGGAACGATAGCGATTAATAATAAAGTTTGTGTTTTCAAAAATTTCCCAAACGGCTTCAGCCGCGACCGCGATCACCAGCTGCCAATTTGGACGCAAACGCTTCAGAAGGATCAGGGCTAACCAGAAAAACAGGAAGCCGTGGAGCACGTGCGTGAAACTGTACGGATCGAAAATGTGTTGCGAGTTGTCGGCGCTACAGATGTTGCCGGACCAAATCAAAATGTTTCCGCAAGCGCACATCCACAAGCGGCCTTCGAGATGTAGGGATAAAGCCGCGCCGGCAAAAACCACCGCCACCGCTATCCATGGCCACAGTTTTCTTCTGTCTACCGCAGTCGTATTTGTCTCCAAGTGATTTGTCCTTTGGCGAAGTTTGCCCGCGAATCCTAAGACGTTACGCGGCAATCGTAAAGAAGTCTTTTCGGCAGCCGCGAGCGGGGCTGAGATTTGCTCAAAACCATTGAGCGCTTCTCGGACGAATCCGCGAATTATCCGCTTGCGTGTAGAATAGTTTTACGTGAGCCCGTCAACGCATCTCCTCGTCGCGCCGGCGAAATGGCGCCGTCTGATCGTGGTCTTCCTATTGACCTGGTCTATCGGCGGCTGCAGTGCCTGCAGTGGCCGGGGGGCGCCAGACGAAGGGCCAACGCCCGAGCTGTCAGGTCAACCAGTCACAACTTATCCCATGCCGCCAATCAAGATCGATGGGGAGATGGGATGGTCTCTGGCAAACGGCAGACGAGTGAAACTTGCCGATTACCACGGCAAAGTACTCGTTTTGGATTTTTACGCCACCTGGTGTTTGCCTTGTCGCGAAAGCATTCCCCGTCTGAAGACGCTGCAAAATACTTTTGGCCCTCGGGGACTGCAGATCGTCGGGCTGAATGTGGGCGACGCTGACGATCGAATTGAGGTACCAGGTTTCGCAAAGGAAATGGGCATCCAATATCCACTCGGTTTTCCAGACAAGAGCTTAACGGATCTTTTTCTCTCCGATAATCAGGTGATTCCGCAAACATTCGTGTTTGGCCGGAGCGGCCAACTCGCGAGCCGGCTCATTGGCTATCGGGAGTCGACCGGAGTGGAACTTGAACGCGTGATCCAGATGGAGCTCGCGAAGAAATAGCCGTGGCTGTCAAAGGCTACGATAAACAACTGAGAGGAACCCCCCATGGTCGCCGAATTGCCTGACGAGAAAAGAATTGTAAGCGGAAAGTTTCGCTGGCGGAGTCGTGAGATTTCTCGGGTCGAGGGATTGAGCGACGCCGTCTTCGCGTTTGCGATCACGCTGCTCGTGGTATCGCTTGAAGTGCCGCGAACGTTCAACGAGCTGGCCGAGACCATGCGAGGCTTTGGCGCCTTTGCGATCTGTTTTGTGCTCCTCTTCATCGTCTGGCACAGCCAATACAAATTCTTTCGACGCTATGGACTTCAGGACACGACCACAGTTGTACTCAACGGTGCGCTCCTCTTCGTGGTCCTGTTCTACGTCTATCCATTGAAATTTCTGTTCTCGTCGCTCGTCAATCGAATGTTGGGTGGGCACACTGTAGTGACTCTGCCAAACGGCACGGTGGAAGCAGTGATCGAAAGTGACCAACTCGGAACGCTGATGTTGATTTTCGGGGTTGGCTATTTTGCCGTTTTCGGCGTCTTCGTGCTGCTGTACCTGCATGCGTATCGCAAGAGACACGAGCTGGGGTTGAACGTATTGGAAGTGTTTGATACTCGGACTGACATTCAGGAAAATGCCTTGAACTGCCTCGTGGCAGTGCTCTCAATAACACTCGTATTAATTGGCGGCGTCAGATTTTCAGGCTTGGCGGGGATGACTTATATGCTGACGGGCGTGCTCCTGGCGGTGCATGGCACGATCATGGGGCGACGACGCGGGAAGATGGTGAAACGGTTTATGAAAGAGGCGGAAACGAATGTCGCTTAGTTTTCTGCCAACTCTGGTTTTTGTCGCCGTGATGTTATGTTGGTTTGCGTTTGGCGGCATCTTTCTTTTCCGTAAGAAACCCCCGAGTCCGCCTGATCAAAAAAGGGCGCCTGGTTCAAATGTGGGACTGGTCCTGCAAGGTCTGTCTTACGCAATCGTTTGGGGCGCGCGCCGAATGGTGCTAACACCGATCGCTTCCGGCAATAAGTTTGTGGCGGTGACTGCCGCGCTGGTGGCGGTGATATCGGCCATCGGATCGGTCATGATCATCAAGTCAGCAGTGGAAACCCTGGGCAAGGAATGGAGCGTCACCGCTCGACTGGTTGAAGGGCACAAGCTCGCCACCACCGGCCCTTACGCTCGGGTCCGGCACCCGATCTACACGGGAATGTTGGGGATGTTACTGGCCACCGGACTGGCGATGAGTAGTTGGAAATCCCTGATTGTCGCCCTGATCGTTTTTCTGATCGGCACAATGATTCGCATCCGGAGTGAAGAGAGTTTGCTGCGCGAAGCTTTTGGAGCAGAATTCGAAAACTACGCGCGCCGGGTGTCAGCAATTATGCCCGGGATATACTAAGAACACACTATTGAGCAAAGAATGCGAGCTGCGTTTTGGATTTAAAACAAACCAGGAAAGCAAAAATTTTAGCGACTCTCGGACCCGCGTCGCGCGACCATACAGTGCTCGAGGGCTTGTTGCATGCAGGCGCTAACGGCGTGCGCATAAACATGTCTCACGGCACGCGCGAAGAGCAAGCCGAAGACATTCAACGCGCGCGCGCCGCCGCCAGAAATTTGAACCGCCCGCTCTCCATCCTGGTTGATCTGTCCGGCCCAAAGATTCGCACTCGCCAACTTCAGAACGGCCAACCCGTCGAGTTGAAGGCCGAAGACACTTTTACGCTTACCACTCGCGACATAATCGGCGACGATAAACAGGTCGCTACCAACTATCCCGATCTGGCCCACGTAGTCGAACCCGGCACCAGGCTGTTGCTTGACGATGGAGCGATCGCGCTCGTAGCGGAACGCACCACCGAGACCGATGTGGTTTGTCGGGTGATTAACGGCGGTGTGCTGGGTGAACGCAAAGGCATTAATCTTCCCGGCGTCTCATTGCCAATCGATTCGCTGACTGAAAAAGATATCGGCGATCTTAACTGGGCCGTCCAACAAGACGTTGATTACATCGCGCTTTCATTTGTTCGCCGCGCGGAAGATTGCGCGCGCGCCAAGGCGCTGATTAAAGAAGCTGGGGGCCGCGCGCCGCTGATCGCCAAGATTGAAAAGGCCGAAGCAATCGATCATCTCGACGAGATCATTGCAACTGCTGACGCGGTGATGGTCGCGCGCGGTGATCTGGGCGTGGAAACGAGCGTGGAGCTCGTGCCGGTGTACCAAAAGCGAATCATTTCCAAGGCCGTGCAGGCGGGCAAGATGGTGATTACGGCCACGCAGATGTTGCAGTCGATGGTGACAAATCCGAGGCCCACTCGCGCGGAAGCCTCTGACGTAGCTAACGCCGTCTGGGATGGCACGGATGCGCTCATGCTTTCAAACGAAACCGCGAGCGGCCTCTATCCGGTCGCTGCAGTCGAAACCATGTGTCGCATTATTGAATCCGCGGAGACAGGCAAAGAGATTTCTCGTGACAACTTCACCCAGTGGGCTGGGCGACAATCGGGGCGTGTCAGCCGGGCGTTGTGTGAAGCCGCGGCTTTCGCTTCCGAGGAGATGGGCACTCGGGTCACGGCCGTGCTGACCGAGTCAGGATTGATGGCCCGACGGCTTTCGGCTTTGCGCCCGGGACAAAGAATTGTGGCACTAACAAACTCAGAGGAAGTGCGCAATGAACTCGCCTTGATTTGGGGAGTGGAGTCGTACCTCATGCCGCATGCAGATAGCACCGAAGAAATGCTTAGACAGGGCGAGCGGACTTTGCTGGACAGCAAAACAGTCGATCGCGGTGAAATGATCGTGGTGATGGCCGGGAGACTCTCGGGCCTGGGACTGTCTAGCTCCGTAACGCTCTTCACCGTCGGCGGCGACATGCACGAGACGGTTGCCTAAGTCTGGTTTGAGGCGGCCTCTTTTACGGTAATGCGAAGTTTAGGCATTCTCGATCAGCCATGGTTCAGAAACTTTGGAGATCAGCACCCGCCATCAACCCAGCGACGGACAAATCCTCATCCAGCTCCGACCAATGGAACGACGTCCCACCACCGCCGATTTCATACTTTGTTCGCTGTTCCGGTGAGGCTTTGAGCAATATCGGGAACCAGGCTATCGGCACACTAATGCGCCGCCCGTCGGTAAGTTCGACGTGCATCATGTCGTCATCAAAACCTACCGACTTGGCCAAGGCCGTGGTTGGCACAAAGGCTCTTTGAGACTTCGCGTCACTGCTTACGAAAGTACTCATTCCAAACCTCCAGAAAAAACGACTCGTTTTGCTCGACCAGCCGCTCAAGCTCATTTAGCTCTCGACTGGAAAACCCATAATTCGAAGCGAGCTGTCTCGGGCCCAACCAGAACTTCGCTTGATTCTCCGCAGCCTGAACGTGAACGTGTGGCGGCTCGTCTCGTTCGTTGCTGAAAAAATAAAAGCGAAATCTGCCTATCCGCAAGACGGTTGGCCTAGGGAAGTTTACAGGATCTGGCCCGGAATTAGCAGCGATTACTCAGCGCGGAGCACTTCGTGAATCGTGTCCTGGAGTGAACTTTGCGGCTTGGTGGCGCCCGGCGCCTGTTGAGGATCGCGCCAGTTGTCCAAAATTCCTACTTGATGGACGCACTGCAAGGTGCAAGTCGGCGCGCACCACTTCTCAGTCTTATACTCTCGATCAAAATCAGCCATCGTGTAATCCGCGAGCGGAATTCCCGGGTAACCCTTTTGCTGGGAACACCAGTGGACCAGTCCGTCTTCGCAGATATAGAGGTAGCGAGCGCCAGCACGGCAACGCCACTCGTAAGGCTTGCCTTCGGCGATACTGTCCTGAAACCAATTGAGACGCGCGTGGTCCTTGTTTCCCATCTTCTTTACCTGCTGGAAGATGTCTTTCTCTTTGGGTGAAAGCGGCTTTAAGGTGCCATCGCCATCATGGATAACGCCTACGGTGGTAGAAAATTTCAATTCTACTGCGCGTCGCGCCACGGAAAGCGCATCTTCAGGATTCTTTATTCCTCCCCCGATTACCGAATTGATATTTACATGAAAGTCGGCATACTCGGAAAGATACCGTAGCTTCT
>JANLZV010000165.1:0-1554 GCA_031366425.1 Pyrinomonadaceae bacterium
TCGGAAGTTCTGATTCCGGTCTTTGCTTCCTGAACTGCAATCTTTTGTTGGTTGGCTCTTTCCATCGACTCTTTGACGGCGATTCGTTGTGACTCAAGATTCGCCCGCGCCGTCTGCATGGCAATCTTCGCTTGATCGAAACGATCACGTGCGGCGTCGTACTCAGAACGCGACGAAACCCCGGCTTCGATGAGGTCGCCATTTCGTTTGAGTTCGCGTTGCGCAGTGTTCACATCAACCTGAGCGCGATCCACCGAAGTTTGCAATGCTACTAGTTGTTGCCGGGCCGATGCCACTGACGACTCCGCTACTATCAAGCCCTGCTGCGCGTTAGCGACGGCATTGCGGGCGCTCTGGATATCGTTTATAGCCGACTGCGTGGCGGCAAATTGCGCTTCCTGGCTCGACTGCAATTGCGTCGGATCCACGCGCACCAGCGGCTTGCCCTGCACCACCTGGTCCCCCGCGTTTACATAAATCTCCTCGATTCGCCCGGGCACTTCGCTGGTAAGTTTTATGTAACGCACCGGTCTCACCTCGCCGGAGGCAGTCACTGTTTGCCTCAGCTCCGGCTTAACCTCCAACTTGATGGTCGTTACTTCAGCTTCGTCTTTGCGGCTGGCAAAAACGCTGATGATAATTATCAGCGCCAGCAGGGCGACGGCCGAGACCGCGATAATGATTTTCTTCTTCTTAGTTAAAGCCATAGCTGGTTCCTTGCTTCAGGGGGGCTCACTTCGTTCTACAAAGCATTAATTTTGCGCGAAAAAGCGCGGATTTCGAAAGCGATCCGATTCGAGTAACTCTTACGTCAAAAAACTGCAAACTGTTTCAAATAAACGGCGGTAGCTAGAGTACAAGCTTCAGCTTGCGCGCGCACGGCAGTTGGACGAACTTCACCCCCGCTTCCCCGGCTAAGTGGAGACAGTTTGCGGCGTGCAACCCACCGCTACAGCATGACGCAAAATCCAAATTGCTTCGGCATCCGTATCATTCCCGTCAGGAGACAAATTGATAATCAGAGGTCAGGCAGTTAAGGCATTTGAATCCACCATCCATACGGCAAACATAGGGCAAAATCTTCAGCTATACGATCAGCGGCAACAAGATTGAAAAAAGCGGGTGGTTAATCGTGTATTGATGTTACATTGCGTAAATGTGTTCATCGTTACGGGTGAATGGAAGAACTAAACGCGGATATAAACGTTTCCAGACAGTTCCATTCTTCCTGATAACTTGCCTGCTCGCATAACCCTCCCTTCGTCTCTTCAGAGCACGGCAGGGAAAACCAAGCACTACCTAACAAAATCGCCACAGCGAGGCTCATGAGAGGGAACTCAATGTCGAAAAAACGAGATTGGTCGAAAGCAAAAATCAGCAGGCGAGAGATTATTAAGCTGGGGCTAGCGTCGGGCGGTGCAGCGATGATAACCCTCAATAGCAAAGGCGCGCTCGCGCAGTTCGGTGGCGGCGGGTACGGCGACGGCTCAACGTCAAGCCCGGCGACAACAGCCTTCGTAGATGCACTGCCCATCCCTCCCGTGGCACAGCCGA
>JANLZV010000184.1:0-10492 GCA_031366425.1 Pyrinomonadaceae bacterium
TTGAACGGGTAGACTTTTCGCCCCGCGAAGATTACGTCGTGCCCCGCAGACGGAATTGTCGAGATCGGTTGGCGGTAGTTCTTCCACGCCTTCCGCTGAAAATGGTGCGACAGATGCTTGAAATCAAAATGCCGAAAATAGGCTTCGTGATCCATGCCCGCCTCAAAGCAGTCGTCCACCGGATAAAACTCGATGATCGTGTGGTCAATACAATTGTATCCCGCCTGGTCCGCCAGATAGAGACCGTCCTTGTAAGTTAGACCGAGCCAGGGAGACGCGAGCACTTCGTCGGCGCCTCGCCGCACAAACCAGTCGGCTTCGAGCTCCCCAGCAAGTTGCTCGATTCGTGCGAGCATCGCGCCCCAGTCGAAAAATGGCGACGGCCCGGCGGGTGGGAATCTTTCAACGGTCACCGGGAATTCGCTCGTCAGGTCCGTAATCAAATTGTAGGTTGCGTCAGTGGACCAGTTTTCCAGCACGTGAACGCTGACACCCTGGCTGGTCCACTTTTTGATTGATTCAACAATGATGTCTTCCTCATTGTAAGCAGCCATGAAGGCGACCACGTGAAAGTCATCTGGAGCGCGGACACTATTGGACACCGACGGCGGCGTCTTCGTGATTACCGCCAAAAAAGTTTTCTTTTCGTAACCAACATCGTCGCTTAGGGTCAACCCGACAAACTCCAGATTGAAGCCTTCCGCCCGCAGCAACTCTTCAAGTTCCGTCTGGTCGCAATTCGGAGCTGCCAAAACGCAGACTGGCGCGTGGGCCATCCAGGCTTTGAGCTGCAGCAGTAGAGACTCCGGACCATCGTCTCCAACGACCAGATCGCTGCAGATGATGATGGATCGTTCCAGGGTGGCTGTCGGCAACGTGGCTGATGCCAAGTCACTCAGCTTTACCCAGCGGGCAAATCCATAACGCTCGCGATATCGCTTCACGTCCGCCTCGCCTACGATGCCGACGATCTCAAACTGTGGGAAAAGCGTGCGGAGGTTCTGCGCCGTTGGCTGGCCGATTGCGATAGCATGCGTGCAGTCGAATAGTCGGCCCAGATACGCGGCGAAAGGATAGACATCCGGTTGCGTTTGAGTTTGAGGAGTTGCTCTGGAATCAAGCAGCAGTTTTAATCCCGGTATGGGACTACGAGAAATGATCTCGGCGGCGGCGCGCAAGCCGGAGATATGTTTTGAGACGGGGCGTAGCAGCTGATGGAGTGGTTGGCTCAAGATCACCGCGTATCTTCAAGAATTGTGCTCTTCAAGAAATCTCAGGTGATTGAGACGAGTTCCGGAGTTGCGGGCGCGGAATTCCGCGCGGCCAATTCAACCAACAATTTTTCAGTTTCCATCACAAACGCTTCAACAATATCTTCGCCGGCCACTTTGCGCATGGGTATTCCGTCTTTGAAAATCATGCCGGCGCCGCGGCCGAACGTTACGCCGAGTTGCGAATCGTGCGCCTCGCCGGGACCGTTTACCGCGCAGCCCATGATGGAAAGATGAAGCGGCTCCTTCACGTGGGCCAGACGGCGTTCGATCTCGGTAACAATCCCGACGAAGTTATCAACATCAAGCCGGCCACAGGTAGGACAGGCCACTACCGTGACGCCGCGATTGCGCAGGCCAAGCGACTTGACGATTTCCCAGGCGACTCGCACTTCCTCCTGCGGTTCGGCTGCTAAGGAAACGCGAATGGTGTCGCCAATGCCTTCGTGCAGCAGGATTCCCAAGCCAATGGCAGATTTGACCGTGCCGGTGAATGCCGTTCCGGCTTCAGTCACACCGAGATGAAATGGATAATCAACTTTTTCAGCCAGCAAACGATAAGCAGCGACTGTGCGATGAACGTCTGAAGCTTTCAGCGAGATAATCGTATCGGTAAAGTCGAGGTTCTCGAGAATTTGTATGTGCCTCAAGGCCGACTCCACCATCGCTTCGGGAGTCGCCGTGCCATACTTTTGCAGGAGGTCCTTCTCCAACGACCCGCCGTTGACACCAATGCGAATCGGCACTTTCTGCGCCTGGGCGGCCCGCACCACTTCCACGATTCTTTCGTGCTTGCCAATGTTACCGGGATTCAGCCGCAGCTTGTCGATTCCAGCATCGAGCGCCATCAGCGCGAGCTTGTAGTGAAAATGGATATCCGCCACGAGCGGCACTTCGGGCACGCGCTTCCGAATCTCTTTCAGCGCTATGGCCGCGTCATTATCCGGAACGGCGAGACGCACGATCTCGCAACCGGAGCGGACCATATCTTCGATCTGTGCCACCGTCGCGCCGACATCAGAGGTGTCAGTCTTGGTCATCGACTGGATCGCGACAGGGGCCCCGCCGCCGACTTGCACATTCTTAATCTGAACTGCTCTGGTCTGTCGCATAAGAAACTAAGTCAACCCTTGGGTAAACGTCCCTATTTCCCCGGCGTCGTGACCGCTGGCCGATCGCCTGAACTACTCCGATTAGACACTAACTTCAGCAGGTCGTTACTGATCACAAACACCATCAGGAGGATCACCATCACAAATCCAACCTGCTGGATTCGTTCGCGCACTCGCATTGAAAGCGTTAAGCCAACGAGGGCCAGGACGCCTTCAATCAACAACAGAAAGATCGCCCCGCCGTCTAACACCGGGATCGGAAGCAGATTGAAGATTCCCAAATTCAAACTCAGAAAGCCAAGCATGGTGAAGAAACCGCTCCAACCCGATTGCGCAACTGCCGAACCCGCCGCCTTGTAGATCCCTACCGGACCTGACAACGTGTTTCGCGCCGAACGCTTGCCGGTAAAGACCTGGCCCAACGCTTTGCCGGTGAGACGAAGAATTTGCAGATTTTTGTCGACTGCATAAACCGCTGCTGTTCCCACGCCCGCCTTGTGCAATGGAATTTCTTCATCAGGTCGGAAGCCCAAACGCTCGCGTCCGTCTGAAAGTTTCCGCGGCGTCGCGGTAACGTCAGTCGCGCGACCGGCTCGATCGACTGACAACGTAATCGGCTGTCCTTTATGATCGCGAATAAACTGGGTGACCTGTTCGGCGCTGCGAACCTGTTGTCCGGAAACCGACACGATGCGATCGCCTGGTTGGAGCCCAGCTTCGGAAGCCGGTGTGCCCGCTTCCACCTCACGAACCACGACGGGCAAGTCGCCATAGTCGGGTAGGAAATCAAGCAGTCCTGCGGTTTCACCGTCTTCAACGTGGGCGATGGGCGTGATTGTTAGCGGAACTCGTTGCCCGTTGCGTTCGACGATCACGGGTAACGGCTGACCGGGAGACAACAACGCGTCGCCGCGAATCGTGTCCCACTTCGGATTCTCCGTTCCGTTAAAAGAAACTATTTTGTCGCCGCGCTGTAGTCCCGCGGTCGCCGAAGCGCCGTTGGGGGCCATCGTGCTGACTATCGGCGCGGGCACCGCCTGAACACCAAACATCAAAGCCGCTACAAATGGAATCGCGAGTGCGGTTAACACGTTCATTACCGGACCGGCAATCGCCACCAGAATGCGCTGCCAACGCGGACGCAAATTAAACTGTTCTTCAAGAGGAATGTCAGTCGCGCCTTCGCCTTCGAGCGGAGCGTTTGATTCGTCGCCGCCAAGTTTAACGTAACCTCCGAGCGGAATGGCTGACAGACGGTAATCGGTGTGGCCCCATTTCTTACCGAAGAGCCGCGGGCCAAAGCCTACCGAAAATGTTTCAACTCGAATCTTGAGAAGTTTAGCGACCAGGAAGTGGCCAAACTCATGGATGACCACAGCCGAACCGAGGATTAAAATAAATGAAACTGGTGTTAGTAAATAGCTCATTCGCCGAATCTCTTCCGTTTCCGAACCCAGTCAGATACTCAATATCGCCGCTGAGTTGCCGGAATCGAGTTTACGCGGCGCTCTGAGGCGCGTCAAACTAAAGAAATACCGAGTAGCGGGGTAGTTGTGTGATGCGGGGAGTGGAATGCGACGCCAGGCCCGAACCCGAGGGTCAGGAAGGACGTTCTGTAAAGTTTCAGGCGGCTTGGGTGAGTTTTTGAATCTCAAAGGCGGCAGCGGCCCGGGCGGAACGATCAGCTTCGAGGATCGTGTCGAGTGCCGAGGCAGACTGCGTGTCATGTCGATCCATCACGGCTTTAATCACCCGCGGAATGTCAGTCAACCCAATTCGCTCTTCAAGGAATGCCGGCACCGCCACTTCATTCGCCGCATTCATCGCGGCCGGCAGCGTCCCGCCTTCACGCAATGCCCGATAGGCGAGGTCGATGCAGGGAAACTTCTGCATATCCGGGGCTTCAAAATGTAGGGACGAGAGCGCGGTCAGATCGAGTGGCGGGAGCTCACATGAATGGCGATCCGGATAGGTCAGAGCATATTGGATAGCATGACGCATGTCGGTGATGCCCATTTGTGCGATCACGGAGCCGTCAACAAGCTCGATCATCGAATGCACGACCGATTCGGGATGGACCACGATCCCGATCTCGTCAGGACCGAATCCGAAGAGCCAGTGGGCCTCAATCACTTCCAAACCTTTGTTCATCAAGGTAGCAGAGTCGATCGTGATCTTCGCTCCCATGTTCCAGGTGGGATGACGCAGCGCCTCGGAAACTGTGGCCGCCTGCAACTGGCTTTCCGACTTGGTACGAAATGGGCCACCCGACGCGGTCAACACAATTCGCCTGACTTCCGAACGCTTCTCGCCACGCAGGCATTGATGGAGCGCATTGTGTTCCGAATCCACCGGCAAAAGTTCGGCGCCGGATTCGCGCGCGGCCTTCGTCATCAGCTCTCCGGCCATCACGAGCGTTTCCTTGTTCGCGAGCGCCACCCGCTTCCCTTCTTCGAGTGCGCGTAGCGTTGGCACAAACCCGACTGCGCCGACCGTGGCTGAGACTACGATATCCGCCTGAGCGTGCGTGGCGACTTCGATCAAGCCCGGTTCCCCGACGATGATCCGCGGCAGATCCACGTCTCGTTCAAAGAGTCGCGCGCGTAAATCGTGTGCGGCTTCCTCGCTGTCGACTGAAACAACTTCCGGCAGATGCGTGGCAATCTGTCCGGCTAGAGCGTCAACATTGTGTCCCGCACCGAGCGCCACCACGCGAAATCGTTCTGCTCCGAGCGACTCGATCACGCGCAGCGTGTTGCAACCGATGGAGCCGGTCGAACCGAGAATGGCAATACCCTTCGAACTATCGAGTGTCATGATTAGGCCGCTAACTTAAGGATGGAGGTGATTCTAATAATCCGGCCTTCGTAGGGATTGAGCAAGTCGATGGTCTCGCCCTGGTCCTTGCGATAGGAAGCTGCGGTCACCCGCCAGGGCTTTCCACTTCGATACATCAATTCGACGGTGGCGGCCACAGTCTTTTGTTCGCCGATTACTTTGAAATTCAACTCCGCGGTGCCATCGCCGGTGTTGAGGTTAATGTTGCCGGTCACTAGTCTGCCGAAACTTTTGACCTCGCCGATCTCTTGTTTTAGTTGCGCGTTGTTTCGCAAAAATTCTCGCGAAACGTTGGCGGCGTCGCTGTTAGAAATTCCAAAAAACACCGAGCCCACGATTCCTCCGACGAAGAGCAGGATGATCGCGCCGAGCACCATCACGATTGCTACCACGATGATTACGATCTTTTTCGTAGTCATTACTTAACCCGGACGCTAGAGGGGACGCGAGCTGAAATAGAAGTCAGCGAAATAGTAGACGAGCGGCGCATTGAACAACAAGCTATCCAAACGGTCGAGAATTCCGCCGTGGCCGGGCAGAATATTCGCCGCGTCTTTTGCGCCCGCGCCCCGTTTGAGCGCGCTCTCAGTAAGATCGCCCAGGACGCCGAGGGCCACCATCACCGCAGCGAGCGGCAAGGCCCACTTCAGGGGTAGTTCTCGAAAAAACCAAAAGTGCGCCGCAGTCGCGAGTGCCAGGGCTGCGACAATTCCGCCGGCCACGCCTTCCCACGTTTTACCGGGACTGATTGACGGAGCGAGCTTATGCTTACCGATCGCCCGGCCAGTGTAGTAGGCCCCAGTGTCGGCGCCCATCAGCACGAGAAAGAAAAATGAGAGCAGATGGGCTGATAGTTTTTGCTCAAACCCAGTGCGCACCGCGACCAGATAACCGCCCAATAAAACCACGTAGAGTACGCCCAGGATCGTGATTGCAGACGAGTTGAGCATTTTGTCGAAAGGCGCCCCCTTCAGGGTTGCTGCCACCATCGTGCCAATCGTAAGCACCATGATCGTCAAAACAATCGTTTGCATATCCAGGCGGGAATGCACGAGCTCGGGAGAAGCAAAATAAAAGACCGTGAAGAGCGCAGCGCCGCCGAGATAACCAGCCGCAGCATTAGGCTTCAAGCCCTTCTTACCGGCAAGCACATAAAACTCGTAGAGCCCGAGCGTCATTGCAGCGCCGGCTAGCACGACAAAAAGCGGGAGCAGCCAAGGGACTAAAATTGATACGATTAGGATTGGGTGCGCGATGACCGCAGTGATGATTCGGGACATGCTTAAAAGAGTCGTCAGTCTTCAGTCGGCAGTCGGCAGTCGGCAGTAGTCAGTCGTCAGTCGTCAGTCGTCAGTCGATCAGCCCGACTGTCACTGTTAATCAGTGTTCACTCTTCACTCTTCACTTTTCACTGTCTTTTCATTCATTAGCTACCAACTTCAATCCGCCAAAGCGACGGTCGCGGCGTTGGTAGTCCACGATTGCTTCCAACAGGTCGACCCGCCGAAAGTCTGGCCACAGGGTATCCGTCACGTAGATCTCACTGTAAGCAGCTTGCCAAAGCAGGAAATTCGAGATGCGCATCTCACCACTCGTGCGCACCAGCAAATCGAGATCGGGCATTGTGCGCGTGTAAAGTTCGTTGGCGATGCGCTCCTCGGTTAACTCGTCGGGAGCATTCCCTTCATCAATCAACCGGCGCACAGCCGCACGCGAAGCATCGACTATCTCCGCTCGGCCGCCGTAATTCAGCGCGACCGCGAGCGTCATCCCCGTATTCTTTGCAGTTCGCTCGGTGGCTTTCTCGATTTCCTGGCGCACGCTTTTCGCCAGCGCGCCGGTGCGGCCGATCGTCTGAAAGCGAATGTTTTGCTTGTCGATTTCGTCAAGCTCAAGACGCAAATAGCGCCGGAGCATCCGCATCAACGCGTCAACTTCATAACGCGGTCGTTTCCAGTTCTCGGTAGAAAACGCATACAACGTAAGCGCGCCCAAACCTAATCGCGCCCCCGTATCGACTGCGGCGCGGACCGCTTCCACCCCGGCACGATGTCCGGCGATGCGCGGCTGGGCCCGCTGGGCGGCCCAACGTCCATTGCCGTCCATGATGATCGCCACGTGACGCGGCAAGCGCTCCCACGCGATCGCTGAAAGAAAACGGTCTTCGCGAGAACCCGCTTCTACTAATCCCTGAAAATCAGCAAGCATATTTGGCAAGACGAACGTTCAACGGTGCACATTCTTGCTACAAGGCTCGCCGGTGTCAATCAGTGCGGGCCGGCGGTTAACTGCAAAACGCTATTCATAACGGACTGAGACCAGAGTTAAGCCATGCGCCGGCGCGGTAGCTCCCGCTAAATCTCGCGTGCCTTCATCAAGCGCTCGTGCGATCAACGCTCCATCGATCTCGCCGCGGCCAGATGCCAACAGTGTTCCGGCGATCGACCTGACCATGTAGCGCAAAAATCCCTCAGCGCTGACGTTAATCTCAATCAACCGGCAACCCGTCTGCCCGTCAACGCGTTCCGCAACATCACAACGCGTAATTGTGCGCACCTTTGTTTCGGCGTCAGACTGCGCGGACGAAAAGGCGCTCCAATCGTGTTCGCCCAGAAACAACTCCGCGCTTTCGATCATCCGCGCAACATCGAGCGGCCGACCTTCGTGATGCGCATAACGCAACCAGAACGGCGAGATGACAGGCCCATTGACTACGGAGTAACGATAAGTTTTTTCGCGCGCTGAGAAACGCGCATGAAAATCGTCTGCGACAATCTCCGCCGACATCACGCGGAGGTCCTTTTCCACATTCCCGTTTATTGCCGAGCGAAGTTTCTCGGGAGTTATCTCCCGTAGCAAGTTTACATTCGCCACCTGGCCGAGGGCATGGACTCCGGCGTCGGTTCTGCCGGAACCATGAACCACGACGTCGCGGCCTTCTATTAAAGAAAGTGCTTTCGTTAACTCGCCTTGAACGGTGCGCAGCTCGCTCTGCATCTGCCACCCGTGGAAATCGGTGCCGTCGTATTGAATGACGAACTTAAAATTCATTCGAGTCAGTCTTCAGTCGCCATTTGTCAGTCTCCAGTGCTCAGTCGTCAGTCTGCCTTCTGCCCACTGCCTCCTGCACACTGCTCACTCTTCACCCTTCACTTTTCACTGCTCTCTCACTGCTTCCTGCTTCCCGGTTTCACCGCTTGCTCGCCACGCCGGCAGGCTTCGCAATCCCCAGGTTGGCGCGATGCAACATTGAGCGTGGCCAGGGCGATGCGTGGCACTCCGACCTCAACTTTTCCTGACGAGCGATCAATGATCGACGCGGCTCCCACCACTTCCGCCCCCAGCGCTTTCAGGGTTTCGATCGTTTCGCGCGTCGAACCTCCGGTGGTGATCACGTCTTCAACCACGAGGATTTTTTCACCCGGCAAAACGGAGAATCCGCGGCGCAAAGTCATCTGGCCCTGCTCGCGTTCAGTCCAAATGAATCGCACACCGAGGGCCCGCGCCACTTCATGCCCAATCACAATCCCGCCGATTGCCGGAGCAGCCACCGCTCCCACACCCTCACCGCGAAAGTTGTCCGCAATCGCTCGTCCAAATTCTTCCGCCGTCTGAGGAGTTTGGAGTACGAGCGCACACTGCAGGTAGATCGTGCTGTGCAGTCCGCTGGTGAGAACGAAGTGTCCCTCCAACAACGCGCCACTATCACGAAACTGCTCAATTACTTCTTCGGATTTCACTGTTTGCCTCTGCTGTGGGCGAAGCACTGCGACGTTTCTGAAGGATGCCAACGCAACAATGCGTGTTACAATCCTTCCCCGATGCCGCCGTATTCGAATCTAGTCTCTGATTCAAACCTGGTCCAGGAAACACTCGACCTCTTACGCGCTTCCGGCGGCCGCGCTTCTGCCTCGCATATTGTCGACGTCGTTTTCAAGGTATCACATATCGATGCGGAGTTAGCCGGGTTGCTGGTAGGCGATCTGGTCAGAGACGATCGCCGGTTTAAGGTCATTGACGAACAGACGATCGAGCTGCAACTCGACGACTGCGAATCGCGCCTCTTGAAAGAAGTTGATTTCGTGGTGGTTGATATCGAAGCCACTGGCGCGAAGATGCCGCCCAATCGAATCATCGAACTTGGCGCCTATCGGATCAGCGGCGGCCGCATCGTCGACGAACTTCTCACCCTGGTTAATCCCGAAATCTCGATCCCACGTTTCGTGATGTCGTTAACCGGCATTTCCAACGAAATGGTGAAGCAAGCGCCCCTCTTCGCGGAAGTCGCGCCGCGCTGGCTGGAGTTTGTTAAGGATGCGGTGCTCATCGCGCATAACGCACCCTTCGACACAAACTTTCTGAACCATGAAATCTCACGCGTCTATCCCGGGCATCGCATGTTCAATCCGCACCTGTGCACCGTGACGCTTTCAAGGAGCGCCGTGCCGGGACTCGCAAACTATAGATTAGACACGGTGGCCGATCATTTTTCGATCCCGATCTTCGATCGTCATCGCGCCGGCAGCGACGCCCTGGCAACCGCCGAAGTCTTTCTCAGAATTTTGGATCGACTTGACGAGCAGGGCGTGCAGGATCTGGCAGCAGTCAGGCGTTTTCAATCGAGCCAACTACCAGGCGACAAAGCTGCCCGCCACAAGAAATCGAAGTCTCGGCCGGCGCAGAGCCTCCTGCCGCTCGTCTCCGGTTTCTAGACCTCTTCAATTGTCTGCGGTTCCACTCCCGAACCCGGCTTCTTCTTCATCAACTTCCGTACGATCACAAACAAGATAATCGCGACCGCAAACCCGAGAGCAATCCAGGGGTAATACCTGGCGAGGATCTCCTTTGCCTGGTCGCCGTAACGGATTGCAAGGTAACCCTCCAATAGGAAGCGAAACAATCTTCCGCCGAGAATGGCGAGGGCAAAGCGCATCAGACTGAAACGGAACACACCCGCAGTAATCACAAATAGTTTGAAAGGAAACGGTGGCGGCAACAGCGCAGCGACCAGGACCGACAGCACGTCGTAACGATCGATCAGATCTTTCACCCGCTTTTGTTTCGCGGGGGAAAACCTTCGGAGCGCGCGGCTGCCGGCCCGGCGTGAAATGTAATAGAGGATGACGCAGCCGGTCGCCGATCCTACGGTCGCGAGCAGCGCGTAAAGGACCATGAAGCGCGGGTGTGCGGTCGTCAGCAGGATCATCAATGCGTCGGCGCTACCCGGCATCGGGACAAATGATGAATCCAGGAGCGTCACCGCAAACAGAC
>JANLZV010000196.1:0-3268 GCA_031366425.1 Pyrinomonadaceae bacterium
GGGTTTTACTACGCGTGCCTCGGTGTCAGAAATCTCGGGGCGGGGAGTAGGGCTCGACGTGGTTGAAACGGCGGTCGAGCAAGTGGGCGGGGAGTTACGAGTGGCCACGGAGTTGGGTCATGGGACGACGTTTGAAATTCGCCTGCCAGTGACTTTCGGACTGGTGGCAACGAACGTGGTCGTTTCCGACGGCCAACGATATTGCATTCCGACAGCTCAAACTTTGGGCATTGATGCGATCGAAGTCATCGATGGCGCATCCGGCGCGAACCAGTTGCGGCAGGTGTCCATGCGGGACCTGTTGGGTCAACCTGAAGAGTCGGAAGATCCCGCGAGTCAGTTGCATTTGATTACCTGCCAGTTTGCGGTTGAACGACCCGGCCTCAGTGAACCGGAGCTGAGATGTCTGGGGATCGTAGTCGACCGCGTGGAAGGACCGCAGGAAGTGCTGGTGCGAAACCTTGGCCGACATGCCGGGCGTTGGTATGGAATTGCCGGAGCGACCGAATTGCGGGATGGGACAGTGGCCCTAGTGCTCGATTTACCTCGCCTGTTGAACACATCGAAGTAGACTTTCGTGTATCACCGGATAAGGCTATGATCACGTCGTTCCGCCACAAAGGACTAAAAGAGTTTTTTGAAACAGGAAGTAAGCGTGGAATATCGCCGGGCCTGGCGGCCAGAATCGCGCGACGCCTGGATGCGCTCAATGCAGCTCTGCACGTAACGGACATTGACGTCCACGGTTTCGACTTACATCGGCTCAAAGGCGACCGGCAAGACGAGTGGACAATTTCGGTTAGCGGGAACTGGCGAATAACGTTTCGATTCGGAAAAGGCGACGCCTTCGAGATTAATCTCGAGGATTATCACTAGGAGAAAGTTATGGGGAATAAGACGAAGAGGCGGCCGACGCATCCGGGAGAGCTTTTGCGCGAGGAAACTTTACCGGCTGCACGTCTAACGCAGTCTGAGTTGGCGTCCCGGCTCGGCGTATCGCGCAGCACGGTCAGCGATCTCATTCACGAGCGCCGGTCAGTAAATCCTGACCTCGCGCATCGGCTGGCTCGCGTGTTCGATACCACGCCTGAGTTTTGGCTGCGACTCCAAGAGGCGGTCGACGTCTGGGAAACACTTCAAGCCAACCGCGAACAATATGATCGACTGAAGCCAATTCGTGAAAGGGCAGCGTGAAGTGAAGAAGATTCCAGTCAATCGTGGAGAGAGCATTTATGAAGCTCAAGTCGACGATGAAGATTACGAGTTCCTATCACAATTTCGCTGGAGGGCTAGCGTCCGCAGGACTGTGACCTATGCAAATGCAAGCATCTGCACCGAAGCTGGATATAAGAGTATAGAAATGCATCGAATGGTGATTGGTGATGCGGCGGAAGATTGGACCGTTACATTGGGCGGTTGGCCGTTGGAAGTGGCGTTAGACAATGGAAAAACCGTTTACATTCTTCCCCAGAAGTATAGTCGCTTGAGGGAGAAGTCCGTCGATCACATAGACGGCAACGGCTTAAATAACACCCGCGCGAATCTTCGACACCTGTCTTGCACGGAACAAGTTAGGAATAGACGATTCCATTATAGCTTGTCCTCCTGATATCTGGTCTTCAGCCTCCAATCACTTCGTCACGCCCAATCCATCTTCGGAGTCATCGTGTGCCACTTCGTTGCTTGTTCGTAGGCCATCGCAAGGCGCAAGGGCGCGCCTTCGTCGTAGATTCCCCCAGTAAACATAATTGATTGTGGCAGTCCTTTGGGAAATCCGCAGGGCACGCATACCGCCGGATGCCCGGTGAGGTTGGTGACTAGCAAACTCGCGCTGCCCGGCGCAGGCGACACAAACACATCCCAGTTTGACATCAGGCCGGCCATGGCCTCCATGAGCAGTCGCCGCGCGCGTTGCGCTCGGATGTATTCGACTGCCGGAATGAAACGTGAGCTGCGAAATGTATTGGGCCAGTCTCCCGGTTCCTGTCCGGAAAGTTGATCTACGCCGGCGTTTCGAGTGAGGTCGTCAAACGCGGTGGCCGCTTCAGCTACCAGAATTATACGCAGCGCACCCACCGAAAATTTCGGCAACTCGATAGGTTGAAGATTGGCCCCAGCGGATTTCAAATCATCGAGCGCTTGCTGGTAGATTGCCTTACGTTCCGGATCCTGTTGCTGGTCAAACTCCGCTTTCAAGTAACCGATTCTCATTTTTGCCAGAGGCCGGCGCGGTTCCCAGTTGAAAGGCGCGTCGCCAACAGTTAGGTCTTTTCCGTCTGGTCCATAGATGCCGTCGAGTACCGCGGCACAGTCTTCAACTCCGCGGCAGATTGGTCCGATCTTGTCCATGGTCCAACTCAATGCCATGGCGCCATCGCGACTGACGCGGCCGTAGGTTGGCCTTAGCCCTACTACGCCGCAGCGCGACGAGGGCGAGATGATTGAACCAAGCGTTTCCGTGCCAATTGAGAAACCCACGAGCCCAGCGGCAGTCGCCGAGGCGGGGCCAGCTGATGAGCCGCTCGATCCAGTTTTGTCTTCGTCGACCTGCCAGGGGTTCCTGGTCACTCCGCCAAACCAACGTCCTCCCTGGGCGAGCGCGCCCATCGAAAGTTTGGCCACCAGGACCGCGCCGGCCGCCTGTAGTTTTTGAACAATTGCGGAATCGTAATCAATTACCTGATCGCGATAAGGCTCAGCTCCCCACGTCGTCTTGA
Source organism: Pyrinomonadaceae bacterium (assembly GCA_031366425.1). Taxonomy (GTDB): domain Bacteria; phylum Acidobacteriota; class Blastocatellia; order Pyrinomonadales; family Pyrinomonadaceae; genus PSRF01. Next base: position 2,718 of record JANLZV010000196.1, read on the forward strand.
TGCCTTTAGTCGCGAAAAGATCTTTCGCGCCCCAGGGAATTCCATGCAGCGGCCCGCGATACTTCCCGTTCTTAATCTCCGTTTCGGCAACGGTGGCCTGCGACAACGCGAGGTCCTCGGTGAGCGTGACCACGCAATTGAGTTTTGGCCCATAACGCTTCAATCGCGCGAGATACATCTTAGTGAGCTCGACTGGAGAAACTTTGCGGCTGCGCACTAACTCGGCCAGTCGGGTGAGTGGAGCAAACGCGAGATCGTCCAGCGCACTGAATTGGCCTGGTTCTACTTTGCTCAATTTGAATTTTTTTGAATTACCGCTGTGCTTCGAATGCGACCGGGCGGAGCCAACGTCGAACTGCTGACCAGGGAGCGCTGGATGAAACAGAGTTGCCGGCTCAGTATTTAGTGGCACCTCGATCTTTCGCAGCGTCTCATAGCGATCGAGATTTGTACTGGCGTTGGCGAGGGCCATCGCCTCCTGTGCATCGGTTAGTTCAATGCCGATCAACTTCTCGGCCTGGCGCAACATCTCTTTGGTTACGCGCAGCGGC
>JANLZV010000081.1:0-2985 GCA_031366425.1 Pyrinomonadaceae bacterium
CCGGTCCAGTGTGCGCTGGAGATTAGCAAAGCGCTCAAGGGTCATCCCGAAATCAAGTTGCGTATGGGTGTACACAGCGGACCGGTCAACGAGATCGTCGATGTCAACGAACGCGCCAACGTGGCCGGTTCGGGCATCAACATGGCCCAGCGCGTAATGGACAGCGGCGACGCCGGCCACATTCTGCTGTCGCGGCGGGTTGCCGAGGATCTGGGCCAGTACAGCAGTTGGCAGCCGTTCCTGCACGATCTAAAAGAAGTCGAAGTAAAACACGGAGTTCGGGTTCACGTTTTCAACCTTTACACGGGCGAGGTCGGCAACGCCGCTTTGCCGCAGAAGGTGAGAAAGCGGAAGAAGAAGAGTGTGGTCCAACCGGTGGTGATTGCGGCGATGCTGGCCGTTGTGTTGGGCGGCGCGGGCTTCCTCCTGCTCCGCGGTAACGACAAGAAGATTGGAACGATCTGGCAGTCGTCAAAGCCGATGCGTCCAGAAGCGGAGTTTACCGCGCAACTGCAGAAGAAGACGGAAGCCTGGACGGATGGCGCGTTTGCGGCCCAGGTTGCCAATGGCGGGATGAAGTCTGTGACCGCCGGCGCGCAAACAACCACTCAGGCATGGACCACAGCGCAGGCCTTGACTGGACTTCTGACTACGGCGAGGAACCTTGATGCGTACGTGCCGAAGATCAGATCGGCGTTTGAATTCATCGAAAAACTTCGGCGCACCAAGCCAAGCGAGGGTTGGAACTATTACGGCAATGCAAATCCGTTCACTGTCACTGAAATCAATTGTTGGGTGACTCTCGCGAACATCAAGTCGCTGGATTCGTCCACGCATATTTGGAGCGACACCGAACGGGCCGACATCATGAATCGCGTTGATCGTGATCTGGCGGAGATTGCGCGGCGGCAGGATGCGGGTGGTGGGTGGCGGCCGATCGCCGAAGACAATCCAGACTTCGTCAGGACCTATTCAACCGTCGTGGCCCTTTGGGCTCTTGCGGAGGCGGCGCAGTCTCCGGCGATCCGGGATCGCGTGGGCACTAGATACGATCAGGCCATGCGTCGCGGCGTGAGCTGGTTGCTGCAGAACTATAAAGCTGGACAGGGTTGGGTGCAGAATCCGCAACGCACGGGACAAAAGGACCGTTTTGACGGGTTGACGGCCCATGCCCTTTTCGTTCTGGCTCGCGCGGAGACGATTCCGGATCTTGCCTATTTGAAGAATGATCAGACCTACCGGACGGCTCGCAAGGATTTCATCAATAACAAGGAACTGGCCGCGAAGTCGATTGAAAAAGATAACAGCAGCGTTCCCGATGCCGACGTTCATTTCGCGGGCAGCGAGTTTATGAGCGAAGGTTCAACGTTTCTGTGGTTTCCCTGGACGCTTCTCGAATTGACGCAGCTTTCGCTCGACAAGGATTTGTCGGACGAAGAGCGCCAGGCAGCGAAACAACTCCGGCTGGAAATCCTTAATGAGAATGCGGAACGCTTTGATCAGTATGTCGAAACGGCGAACCTGACTTACTTGCTGGCGGAAAATCTTTTTTGCGTGAACATGTATCTGAACGCGGGGGCAAAAACGCAGTGACTCGCATCAGAACCTAACCGTTTTCTATTTACTAAATCACGATTAGCGATTTACTATTCCGCGGCCGAATATCCAACTTTGCTACCACAAGATCTTGGTTTTCTTTTTCCAACTGAATCGCGGGAGGGAACATGTCCAAGCCTGAGAACGATCTGACGGAGACTTGTAGCCACAGCGGAGTAGGCCGGCGCGCCTTTTTTGATCGCCTGTTGAAACTCGGCATTGCGGGTGCGATTACCGGCGCTGTCGCCACCTTTGCGCCTGCCGGTCTTTTGACAGAAGCACTGGCCGCGCCACCTCCCAACCAGAATGAGTGGCGGCGTTGCAGTAAATGCCGGGCACTGTTCTACAACGGTTATCCCAACAAGGGTCGGTGTCCAGCGGGCCAGAGACATTCAGCGCTGATGGGCGCCGACTATTTCTTAACCTACAACTCGCCCGGTCCGGGACAAAGTGATTGGCGCTTCTGCAACAAGTGTCACACGTTAGTCTGGAACGGTTATCCCAACAAGGGAGTTTGTCCCGCCGGTGGAGGGCACGTGGCGCAAGGCTTCAACTTCACGCTCTTGCACGATACGAAGGCTGCCAAACATCAGGAGAACTGGCGCTTCTGCAACAAGTGTGAGGCACTGTTCTACGACTTTGATTCGGACAAGGGAGTTTGTGCCGCGCGAGGTGTCCATGTCGCAGCGGGCTACCACTTTATCCTGCGATTCAAAGGAAATCTGGAGGATGACTACGAGCAAAATCCGGGCGCCTGAATCCGCGTAAGCCTGGTTTACCGCCAGTCATCAGCTCATGCACCAACCGTGTGATGAAGGCGTCATAAAATCGAATACCCCGGGGCCAACCTGTGAAAAATCCGCCGGCCCATGGATCCTCGCCGCCACCATTCTCGGTTCAAGCATGGTCTTTATTGACGGCACAGTCGTTAATGTGGCGCTACCTGCTCTCCAGTCAAATCTCAACGCAACCGTGGTTGATGCGCAGTGGGTGGTGGAAGCTTACGCACTCTTCCTCGCTGCCCTGTTGCTGGCCGGAGGTTCGCTCGGTGATCACTTCGGGCGAAAACGAATCTACTGTCTTGGCGTGATCTTATTCGCCTGCGCCTCCGCGTGGTGCGGGCTCGCTCCCAATATCAATCAGCTGATCATTGCAAGAGCGGTGCAGGGAGTGGGCGGCGCGCTGCTGGTGCCGGGAAGTCTGGCAATTATCAGCTCGTCGTTTGCAGAAGACGTTCGCGGCAAGGCCATCGGCACCTGGTCGGGTTTTACCGCCATCACGGCGGCAATTGGTCCGGTGTTGGGTGGCTGGCTGATTCAAAACGTTTCGTGGCGCGCGATCTTTTTCATTAACCTACCGCTGGCCCTGGTGGTCCTCGCGCTGGTTTAC
>JANLZV010000020.1:0-1554 GCA_031366425.1 Pyrinomonadaceae bacterium
TATGACCAGACACTCGGCACGCCTTACGAAGGCACCGACCCGCCTATGCTCTACCACAAATATACGGGCCACGATAACAACCGTGATTGGTATGCCTTCACGCAAGTCGAAACACAGCTTACAGTTGACAAAATCCATAACGTCTGGCATCCGCAGATTGTCAACGATATTCATCAGCAGGGATCGCTCGGTGCGCGTTTATTTCTGCCGCCTTATATGCAGCCAGTTGAGCCGAATGTGCCGAAGCAGATCGTCGCGGGCTACACGGAGCTCGGCGAGTTTATGGCGCGCCAGATGCGCGTCGCGGGTTTCACCGGCATCACCACCAATTCAACTTACGGTGCCTGGTCTCCTGCGCGCGCTTATTCGCACTATCACGGGGGCGTGCGAATCCTTTCAGAGACTGCTTCGTGCAAAATCGCGACGCCGATCACGATTAAGTTTAGTGAATTGAAAAAGGGTGAAGGCTACGATCCGAGAAAAGAGTCCGCGACTTATGGACCGCTCTGGCGCGGCGGCGAGTGGCATCTGCGCGACATCACCAACTACATGACCACTGCGGCGTTTCTGTTACTACGCCACGCCGCGGAGAATCGCAGCGAGTGGTTGAGCAGGTTTTACGAGATTGGGAAGGACGCGGTGCGGCCGCGCAGAAAGGGTGAGCTGTTTGCGGTTGTCATTCCTGAAGCGCGCCACCAAGCCGACCTACTGAACGCACTGGACCGAGCCGATGTTGATGTGGATCTTCCATTGCCCTTCAAAGCTGCAGGTATCAAGTATCCTGAAGGTACTATCGTCATCCGATTAGATCAGCCTTATGGAGTTTTCGCGAAGGCGTTGTTGGAGAACCAGCGCTATCCGGACCTGCGCGACCAGTCAGGCCATCCAGTCTCGCCGTATGACGTAACCGCTCACACGCTATCGCTCTTGATGGGAGTGGAGACGCGCTTCGTTCGCCAACCTTTTGCTTACAAACTACCGCAAGGGGGCGGTGGAAACAGTTGCACCGGTTTTGGAGCAAGGGAGGGAAAGTTCGGCATCTACAAGTCCCACGTTGCAGCAATTGATGAAGGCTGGAGTCGTTGGGTGTTGGAGCAGGAGCATTACGAATACTCTTCACTCGACGATGCCGAGATTCGATCCGGCAACTTGAACGCAAAATACAACTCAATTGTGATCCCCGACCAAAAGCCGGAAACGATTTTTGGTGGTTACAAGGCCGGGACGATGCCACCTGAATACACCGGCGGAATGGGACAAGCAGGCGTGAAGGCGTTGCGGGAATTCGTTGAGCAGGGCGGCACGCTTGTTTGCTTGAATCGCGCTTCCAGCTTTGCGATTGAACATTTCAAACTTCCGGTGCGCGATGTTGTAGCCGACGTCTCCGAAAAAGAATTTTTTGTGCCGGGATCAATTCTGCGTATCGAGCTCGATACCAGCAATCCAATCGCGCAGGGAATGCCGAAGGAATCGATTGCGTGGGTTGAAGACTCGCCCGTCTTCGAAGTTGTTCCTGCTGGGAGCGCGGGCATCCTGCCCGCAATGAGCGCGAAG
>JANLZV010000252.1:0-9700 GCA_031366425.1 Pyrinomonadaceae bacterium
GGGCAATGCCGGTCAAAGGTTGGATACCCAGACCTGGTTCGACTTTTCCGAAGCGTTCAGCGCTAGCTCACGGTGAACCCTGGCTTGCCCCTACTCGGATGCGCCTCTAATTTCGGCCAGCGCAGGTTGCCAAGTGCGTTGGCAATATGCCAAACTTGTAAAACTTATTCCGACATTAGGCCCATTCGCTTAAGCAGCCGAGCTTGACTTGAAGAGATTCAAATGGCGCAAGATGTGTTGTATGAACAATTAGCCTGTTAAGCTTGATATTTTACTTGACATCGTCCCGTGAAGGGTGCTAGCTTGCCGCGGTTCATGTCCATGTGGCTCCCAAATTGGTTCACTGGCCACTCTGTAAACGCATCACGCACGGCCCGATTGAAGCTTGGAATTTCACGTTCCCGACTGAGGTGGAGAGAATTAAGCCCCTTTCTCTAAAGCTGTGCGCGAGCGCGATTATGATTCTTCGCGATCAAATCGCTGCGATTCGTCTCCCCAATTCTGATCCTAATTTGCGTCCTGCCTCGCTTCCGTCCGGCGGAGCAAGCGTATGAGGCCGTTGCTTCGGGAAGATCTACCAAAGGCCCGCACCAAAGGCATGGTCGTTAAAGAAGTAGACGATGAGGTGCTGGTTTACGATCTCGAACGAGATAAGGCCCATTGTCTCAACCTTTCTGCTGCGGCCATTTGGCGACTTTGTGATGGAAAGACAAGTGTGTCGGAACTCGCGAGACTGTTGGGTTCTGAGACGGACAGCGTAATTGATAACCAGTTTATCCTGCTGGGGCTAGAAGACTTACGTCGAAACCATTTACTGGAAACCGCGCAAGGCTGGGTGGTGCAAGCCACTGAATCAAGGGGGATGTCGAGGCGGGAGGCGGTCAGGCGTATTGGTTTGGGTGCGGCCATCGCGCTTCCGCTCGTGATTTCGATTACCGCGCCGACTCCGGTTCAAGCCGCCGTTTCATGCGGCGGGAAATGTAAGCCGTGCAGCACGGGATCAGAGTGTTGCTCGGGTGTCTGCGTCAACAGCCCTTCAGGCTGTAGTAGTGGAATGAAGCGCTGCGCTTAAGTCGGATGCTTTGGCTCCGCGCGGTCTGGGGTAAAAGAGATTTCAATACTCAGCTCCAATCTGCTTGATCATGGCATCGTGAAGAGTCATGTCCGCGTGCCGAAAAGATCACGAGTCATCTTGGCCGTTGTGGCCCTGGTTGGGGTCATGTTCCTCGCAGTAACGTCAGCGGACGCGGCTACCAAGACTGCAGGTTCGGGGGCGAGGAACTGGGCCACGGCTGCGGATTGGAGCCCATCTGGCGTGCCGGCGAATGGTGACGACGTCGTCATTCCCACGGGCTCCACGATGACGCTTAACACGAATACAAACAGCCTGCTCAGTCTTTCGGTTACTGGAACTCTCACAATTGGAAGCAGCAACACCGATCGGACAATCACGGTCACTGGCAATGTAACCGTCAATAGTGGCGGAGTGCTTCAAACAGCCGGCAATGGCGGAAACGTTTTCTTCATTGGAGGAAACCTCGCGAATGCGGGAACGTTTGACGCGAGAATTGGCGGTGCGACCATGGACATGACGTTCAATGGCAGCGCGAATCAGACTTTGAGCGGCGCGGGAGGCACTACTGATTTCAACCTCATCACGATCAACAACACGGGTGCAGCCAACAACAACATCATTGAAGTGACCTCAACAAACTTCACCGTCCCCGCCGGTTTTCTGACTCTGACCGACGGGATCTTTAAAGTCTCAGGTTCCTTCACGCTCAGCAATCCTTTCTTCTCGACCGCCGCATATACGATTAATTCGGACGAGGGAATCTGGCTTAACAACGCCAACGCTACCGTCACCGCTCAAGGCAGCGATGTGAACCTGAGCGGCCTGCTCAGAGTTTCGTCGGGAACCTATAACATCGGAAATGCTGCCGACATCGGCCTGGTCTACGCGACGGGTTCCACCATCGATATTCAGGGCGGAGCACTAACCATTGCCGGTGCGCTTCAGGGGACCACCGTCTCATCGCTGGGCACTACCAACACAACTACCTACAGCCAAAGTGGTGGGACCGTTTCAACCGCTGTCGTAAACGTTACTTCAAGCATCGCGGCTGGCGGAAAATCCTACGGGTCTTTTGACATTCACGCGCCCGGCTCATCATTCACCATGAGCGCTGGAACAATCGTGCTGCAAAATCCCACGAGCATCCCCAGCGACTATGTAGTTGGGGCCACGCTCGGCAGCGTCACCGGCGGCACCGTCCAATTTGGCAATGCCAGCACGACCGTTCCAAACCGCTACTTGATGACGAGTACTACACCGATTTTTAATCTCACCATCAAGAACACGACTTCACCGTTTTCGGCAATCGCGATCAGTCCGCTAACGGTTAAAGGGGTAGTGACGATTGATTCCGGATCCGAGTTCAGAGCTCAAAGCCTCGGTCTAACGGTTGGTGGAGACTGGATCAATAACGGCATCTTTACTCCGGCAACCCAGACGACCACTTTCAATGGAACTGCAGCCCAGACAATTAGCGGATCTAGCGTCACCGGATTTAGCAGCCTTACGATCAGCAACAGTTCGGGCGTGAGCCTTAGCAGTGTCGACGCAACCGTCAATGCTTTGCTTTCGCTGAACAGCGGCGATCTGACCACCGGTGCAAACGTTCTCAACATGGCAGTGGGAGCGACATCTACCGGCACGCCCGCTCCCGGCACTGACGTGGTCGGAAACGTTACCCGATCGCACACGTTCACCTCCGGCACGACCTACGCATTTGGTAACCAGTTTGTCAGTCTCAACTTCACCGCCGCCGGCACCAAGCCGACGACGATGAATATTAACCTCGTTAAGTCGGTCCCCACTGGAGCCAACTTCGGTTTTCCGACGGCGGTCCAACGCACTTACACCGTCACGCCAACCGGCGGGACCGGCTATTCAGCTACGTTGCGTCTCCACTATTTGAATTCAGAGTTGAACGGCAACAACGAAGCCAGCACCGACTTTGATCTCTGGCGGCACAACGGTGTGGACACCTGGCAGCGCCAGGTTAAGACCGCAAACGACGCGGCAGACACTGCCAACTGGGCGGAAAAATCAGGCGTGACGCAATTCTCGGCCTGGACTCTCGCGGGTGGTTCGGCGTCTGGTCCCAGCCCCAGCGCAGTGCGGCTATCGCGCTTCAACGCGGCAAGTTTTTCTGACGGAGTGCAGCTGAGTTGGGCCACTGGTTTCGAAGTCAACAATCTTGGATTCAATATTTATCGCGAACAGAACGGCCGGCGAAGCAGGGTGACGCCATCGGTCGTGGCGGGTTCGGCGTTGACGGTTGGACAGGGCAATCGTTTGACCGCGGGTTTTTCTTACTCCTGGTTTGATCAGGCGGGCACTCCGGAAACCTCCTACTATCTTGAGTCGATCGATCTCAACGGCAGCCGCCAATGGGATGGACCAGTGAATCCGTTTGCTAATCGTGCAATGGGCGCGCGGCGTCATGGCTCTCCGCCAAAAGAGCGCGCCTTGCTCTTAACTGAACTTTCGCGTAGCTCGAGCGGGATCGGTTCAGCGTCCCAGGATGAATGGCCCACGACTGTGTCTGCAGCGAAAGACGCTGGCCGCCGCATCAGGTCGATCAACCAAACTTCGAACCTCGACATCCAGCAAGAGATCGCTGCGGGCGCGGCAGTGAAAATCAAAGTGCGACAGACCGGATGGTATCGCGTCAGCCAGCCAGACCTCGTAGCGGCAGGTTTGGAGGCGTCGGCCGACGCGCGGCTGCTGCAGTTATTTGTTGACGGAAATGAAGTGCCGATTCGATTAACGAGCGACGGTGCGGCCTTTGGCCCAGGCGACGCATTGGAGTTTTACGGAATCGCGCAGGATACGCCTACCACCGACGCCAGTACATATTGGTTGGTCAAAGGTAGTTCGCCAGGAAAGCGCATCGTTCCAAAACGAACGAAGATCAAGCCTACTGACCAATATTGGGCACGCGCCAATGTTCGGAATTTTGATTCTACGATCGAGCGCCGCGAAAAACTTATCTATTCATCGTTCCTGCTCAACGGCGACGCGGAAAATATTTTTGGCCAACTCGTCTACAGCGAGGCGGTTCCGCAAACCTTGAAGGTGGGCCACTTCGATCACGAAGTGGGCCAGGGAATGGAACCGCAACTGGAGGTCGCTTTACAGGGACTGAGTGCGCAAAACCACGAAGTCAACGTCCAGTTTAATGGCACGGACATCGGAACGATGAGTTTTGCCGGGAGCGGACATCGGACAGCTTCGTTCGCCGTCAGTCGCTCATTGCTGGTTGAGGGTGACAACGTCGTCTCATTGCGCTCCACGAATGGCGAATCGGATGTCAGTCTCATCGATTGGATTCGTCTCGGCTATGCTCGCCATTATGTCGCTGATAACGACGCGCTGAGTTTCACTGCGCCGGCCGGGCGCACCGTCAAGGTTGAGGGCTTCACCACGCCGGCAATTCGCGTGATTGATGTCACAAATCCTAATTCGCCGCTCGAGGTGCAAACATTTAGCGAGCCCTCCGGCAGCCGATACGACTTGAGGCTCCAGCCGGCCGATGGCTTACGAGTGCTCCTCGCCTTTGCCGATAGCCAGACGTGCGTTCCTGAAACAGTCGTCGCAAACGAAACCTCGAATTGGCACTCCAGCGCGAATGGCGCTGACATGGTAATCGTCACGCACCGGAATTTCCGCGAGGCGATCGAGCCGCTGGCAAATCTCCGACGAAGCCAGGGTCTCGTCGTCGCAGTGGTAAACGTCGAAGATGTTTACGACGAGTTCAGTTACGGCGCGCACGGCCCGGCGGCGATTAAGAGTTTCCTCATGAACGCAGCGGCAAACTGGAGCCGCAAGCCACGCTATCTGTTGCTCGTAGGTGACAGCAGTTGGGATCCGCGCAACTATCTGAACGAAGGCGATAACGATTTTGTCCCAACCAAACTTATCGACTCGGGCCACCTCGAAACCGCGTCCGATGATTGGCTGGCTGACTTTAGCGGCGTAGGTGTGGCGGAGATGTCTGTCGGACGCCTTCCGGCCCGCAGTGCGATGGACGCGACCTTGATGGTAGCCAAGATTATGTCGTTTGAGCAGGAGCGGGAATTGAACGCTCCACTCCGCAGCGCAGTGATGGTGGCGGATAACGGCTTCGAATCACAGAGCGCCCAAACTGCAGCGTTGCTGCCGGCCGCGATTACTTTACAGACCATTAATCGCAGCTCCGGTAACGACGACCTTACCCGCGGGCAGATCATGGACGCGCTCAATCAGGGCCCGCTGATCGTCAACTACTACGGACACGGATCGGTGCAGGTGTGGACTGGGGCAGGCCTGTTGGATTCAGAACTCGCCAACAGTCTGACCAATACGAACCGCCTTTCGTTGTTCGTGATGATGACTTGTCTGAACGGCTACGCTCACGATGCCTATACAGACAGCCTCGCCGAGTCGGTGCTCAAAGCACCAAACGGCGGCGCGGTTGCAGTGTGGGCCTCGTCGGGTTTTACGGAAACGCAACCACAGTTTGTTCTGGACCAGGAATTTTATCGACAGTTATTCAGCGGACAGCCGGTGAGGCTGGGTGACGCGATTCGCGGCGCGAAAGCTGCGACCGGTGATAACGATGTGCGCCGCACCTGGGTGCTGTTTGGCGATCCGGCAACGAACATCCGGTAGCTGAAGTTCCAAAGTCAAAAAAGGGACGGGAATGAAAGAAAATTCCGATTTGGCAAGAGCGCTCGAGGTTATTCTCAAGAGTTCAACTCCTGAGCATGCCAATGGCAATGGGTCGCCGCGCAACGGTTACGCAACTCAGCCGATAGTGGTTTACGGCGAAGAAGCGTCGCCCGAAGGCGAACTGCATCTCCGAGACTACTGGCGGACGATCCGAAAGCGACTCTGGTTGATCCTTGCGCTCGCGCTGATCGTGTCGACAATCGCTGCCATGAGGCAGGCCGATCAGCCTGACGTCTATCAGGCGCGATCGCGCGTTCAAGTAGATACGGAAAGTTATAACCCGGTGCTCGGCGCTTCGAAGGGCAGCTCTTACTACGTCGATAATTCTTATATGGATCCGGAGTATTTCAACACTCAGGTCCAAATCGTTACGAGTCCAACTCTGTTGCGCCGCGTAGCCAAAACGCTCGACCTTGAGCACAACCGCACCTTCCTCGATCCGCCCGTCGAAAATCGCTCGACCTGGCAAAGGATGCTGCGCATGGTCGGCTTTCAACAGCAAACCAAGGTGCCGGCAAAACCAGCCAGCCGCACGTTGCGCGAAGGACAGAACGCGATTCCCAGCAGCGATATTCTTTCCATTGAGGACCCTGGGGAGATTGAGCGGCTCGCGCCTTACGTCGATTCGTTGGCCGGAATGCTCGATGTTTCGCAAGTGAAGAAGACGCGCCTGATCGACATTCGCGCGACTCATACAGATCCCGCTGTCGCCACCAAGGTAGTGAATACGACTGCCGATGCGTTTGCCTGGTGGAATCTGGAGATGAAGACGAAGACCAACACGATCGCGGGCGCTTACATGCAGAAGCGGATTGCTGAATTGCAATCACAGATTCGCAACGGCGAAGAGCAACTCGTGAATTACGCGCAGAGTCATGAAATTCTTTCGCTCGACGCCACTCAAAACACCGTCGTGGAACGACTCGCCGGATTGAACAAAGAGTTACTGGTAGCCGAGAACGAACGAAACCTCGCGGAAGCTGCATATCGCACTACGAGGATGATGCCGGGCGCCGCGGAAGCCAACGCCGAAGTCAGTGATAAACAAATTGCGGAGTTTAAATCGAGCTTGGCAGCGCTAAAGCAAAAGCGCTCGCAACTGCTTTTAACCGATACCGAAGAGTCGCCCGAAGTGAAGGACGTTACGCAACAGATTGCCGTCCTCGAACAACAACTGGAGGAGACCCGTGGCAGCGCCAAATCGGTGCTGACGGTGAACCTGGAGAGCAACTATCGCAAGGCGCTGGCGCGCGAGAAGACCCTGCGCGAGTCGTTCACGAAGCAGAGGGCCGAGACAGTCGCGCAAAACCAGGCCGCCATCAACTACAACATCCTCAAGCAGGAAATCGAGACTAACAAAGGTTTGCTCGATGGCTTGATGCAACGCTCTAAAGAAAATGACGTGTCGATGGCCGGGACGCCAAACAATATTCACGTGGTTGACTACGGTGCGATTCCGCCGGGCCCGATTGGTCCGCGTCGAATGCAGGGCGTGGGTTTCGCCCTGGTGCTCGCCCTCGGTTTCGGCGTGGCGCTTTCGTTGTTTCTCGAATATCTCGACGACACGATCAAGAATCCCTCGGACATCGAAAGTGGGTTGCGTCTGCCTGCGCTGGCTGTGATCCCAATTGCCGGAAGGATGGCCAAGCGCCTGTCACCGATCAGCAAGGTCCTGCATAAAGGGGCTGGGATCACCCGAGGTCCCGAGCTGCTAATTAACGCCGATGGCCCATCGCAGCAAGCTGAGGCTTACAAGCACCTGCGAACATCGTTGCTTCTGTCTACACCCGGTCGTGCGCCGAAAACTTTGCTGGTCACTTCCAGCGTTCCCGCGGAAGGGAAAACCACCACCGTAGTTAATACCGCTACTGTGTTGGCCCAAACGGGAGCGAAGGTGTTGGTAATCGATGCTGACATGCGTCGGCCGCGACTTCATAACGTTTTTGGATTGAGTAATACCGAAGGCTTGAGCGCGATCCTCTCGAGCGAGATTACTGAGGCGGAAACACTTGCGAAGATTAATCAGTATCAGGACACCAGCATTTATCTGCTGAGCTCGGGGGCGATTCCGCCAAACCCCGCTGAGTTACTGGGTTCGGCCCAAATGAAACGCCTATTGGATATCGCTGGAGATTTTTTCCACTACATCGTGATTGATTCACCGCCGATAGCTTCCTTTACCGATGGGGTGCTGATTTCATCGTTAGTCGACGGCGTGATCCTGGTGGTCCAAGGAGGAAAGACTTCGCGGCAAGTAGTAAAACGCACCAGGCAGATGCTGCAGGAAATCGGCGCAAAGATAATTGGAGTCGTACTCAACAAAGCGGATGTTCGTTCAAGCGATTACTACTATTACCATTACGACTACAAACCCTATTCGCCCCAGGCCGATTCCAATGGTCACTTAACTCCGCAAAAGCTTTCGCTTTCGCGCGTGGCAAATGGAAACCACGCTGCGGACCCGGCTAATCAGCCGCCAACCGAGAATCGGGCGCCGGTTGCGATTCTGAGATAACTCGACTTATTATCTCTCCCCTCGTTAGTCGCTGCCGGAGTGGCGAAATTGGTATACGCACCAGACTCAAAATCTGGCGAGGTCAAACTCATGTCGGTTCGAGTCCGACCTCCGGCACCAAGTCCTCTTCGAACACTTCCGAAAACACATATCGCTAGAGTTCCTGTCCAAACCGCGTTCAAGAGTTCTTTCCCAGAGTTCTGCCTCGCAATCAAACCGTCCGTTTGAGTATGGCATAAACCGTTGGTGTAATGATGAGCGAGAGCAACAACGCGACAGCCAAACCTCCGATGACAGCGATCGCGAGCGGTTGAAGTAATTCGGCCCCCGACCCGATTGCCAAAGCCAGCGGGAACATCCCCAGGATCGCGGCCAGCGAAGTCATCAATACGGGGCGAAAACGGCGGCGACCTGATCTAAGCAACGCCTCGCGAAGTGAATCACCCGCAGCGAGGTGCTCTTCAACCGCATCGAGCATTAGGATCCCGTTTTTCGCAACGATGCCCACGACCATGATCATTCCCATCAGGGACACGATGTTCAGAGTGCTACCCGTAATGAAGAGCGCTGCCAGCACTCCTCCCAATGCCAGCACCGCGCCTACCACGATAGAAATCGGATGAGCAAAAGAACGAAACTCGATGAGTAGTGTGATGAAGACGAGGACGATAGCGAGCAGTAGCGCCATCAGCAGCTCGCGAAAGCTCGACTGCTGCTCCTGGTAGAGTCCGCCGTATTCCATCGTCATACCCGCAGGCAGTTTCACATCTTTGGCAAGCTGTGCCTTAATCGCGTTAATCGCCGAGCCAAGATCGCTTCCCGAAAGGTGTGCCGTCACTGCCACTGATTGACGCAATCCGTCGCGTTGAATTTCAGTTTGTCCTTTGTCGTATTCGATTTGGGCAACTTGGTCCAGGCGAAACTGCGCGCCAGTAGCAGAACGAACGAGCAACGCTTTCAAGGTATCGAGCGATTGACGATCTCGTTGTGGCAAGAGTACCCGCACAGTTATGAGCCGCCCTTGCTGCAGGATTGACGAGGCGGCATCGCCCGTCATCGCCGTGGTAACCGTGTTTGATATATCCGTTGCCGTCACTCCGAAGCGTGCCGCCAACTGAGGATCAATTTTGAAAGTAAGGGCGGGCCCGCTGACTACCACTCCGTCGAAAGTGTCCACCACTCCGGAAACTCTTTTGATCGACTCTTCAACCAGGGCGGCCGTGTGATCAAGAGCGGCAGTGTCCTCGCTGAACAATCTGATTTCGATCGGCGCCGGCGAGCTGGTGAGATCGCCAATCAAGTCAGTGAGGATGCCGACAAATTCAAACTGGAGCGCTGGCTCGGAGGATTCGATTTGGCCGCGCAGATCGTCAGTCACCTCCGCAGTCGTTCGTTGGTGTCCCGGT
>JANLZV010000337.1:0-3033 GCA_031366425.1 Pyrinomonadaceae bacterium
TGGTAGCGGCCCAGGCGGAAGAATTGTTAAGCGAGACGTGGAAGAGGTGATTCAAGGCCAGGCGGCGCCGGCAACTATCGCTGCACGCGTTACGCCACCAGCGATTGAATCTTTAGCAGCCGGACCCTCGGCTTACCGTGACGAGCCGGCGAGCGAAATGCGCCGCACCATCGCGAAGCGCCTGGTGACTTCACTCGGTCCTATTCCCCATTTCTTTCTTACCACTGAGATCGAAATGGATCGCGCGGCCGAAATGCGTAGCGGCATAAACGCGCTTGACCCTGAACTCAAGATCAGCGTTAACGACATCATCATCAAAGTGGCCGCTGCCGCCTTGCGACAGCACCCGCAGGTGAACGCGTCTTTTCAGGATAAGGTAGTTAGGTACTACGAACATGCGGACATCGGCGTCGCCGTGGCCATCGAAGATGGTTTGATCACGCCGATAATTCGCGCGGCCGACCAAAAGTCGCTCAGTCAAATTGCGGCGGAAGTTCGCGATCTGGCCGGCAGGGCACGCAATCGCAAGTTGCGTCCGGAAGAATTCATGGGCGCCACTTTTTCGATCAGCAATCTCGGCATGTTTGGAATCGACGAATTTACCGCAGTCATTAATCCTCCCGAAGGCGCGATCCTTGCGATCGGAGCAATGTCTGCGAAGCCGGTGGTGCGTAACGACGAGATCGTCATTCGTCAGATGATGCGCGTAACCATGTCCTGCGATCACCGCGTGATCGATGGCGCTACCGGAGCTAAGTTTTTACAGACCTTCAAGAAGATTCTCGAAAACCCGCTCTTCCTCGTTGTTTGACGCGGATCTAACTCTTACTCAAGTTCCTTCAAAGTCATCCAGTAGTCGCGCGGATAGATTCGATAGAGACGCGCGTCATCACCTTCGACGGTCTTGAGATATTGCTCGTAAGCAGAGATCTGCTTTTCCGGTCCAATGACGTAGAAGACCCCGCCCGCTACATCACTCGCCTTCGTCCCGAAACCCGGCAACACCCGCGCGTAAACTTTGGTCATCCGCTTGAACAATTCGTCAGATAGTTTCGGATCACTTCGCAGGGTCAGTATCGACTGTCGAAAGTGCCTGATCACATCCGGCGTCAACCCGTCTGCGATGTCCGCAGCCATCGCTTCGCCGCGCGCTTCGTAAGCCGAGGCGGAGCGGAAAGTGCCAAAGGCCCCTGCGATCGCGTATTCGACGAGGCCCGGATCCGGTTGCGCCTTTTTCAGTTCACCAATTACAAAGCGCAGCGTTTGCGGCAACTCTGGAGTTCGCTCAGCGTAGTAGCCCATCCGACCAATTGGCAAAGAGCTGGAGAAGCCGTTTGAGTAAGCGAGTCCGGCGCCCCACGTCTTGATAAAAATTCCGTGAGCACCGCCGCCGCCATATAGCCTTGAGGCTAAATAGTCGAGCACTAACTCGCGGTTGTCGGCTTCAAAATAACTAACCGCCGGCGCGGAGTTGAGAAAGACGCCACCTTGCGTATTTGGATTCATCAGCCCGACGTAAACCGGGGCCGCCTTGCCGCCCAGGCGCCGGATCAAACGTGTCTCAATCAGCCGTGCGGTCGAATACTTCGCCGGACTCAGCGGCGCCTGGTCCAACCCTGCGATTAGCGAGCGCACATTTGGTTCGAGCGCAGTCTGCGAGACTTGCGAGCCGATCTGAAACATCCGCGCCCCGCCGGTCTTCAACAGACTCTGACGCACAGCAGTGAGGTTTGCGAGCGCCTTCGCCGGAGGAATCAACAGGTCATGCCGCGTCTCCCGGACGAGGTATTCCCAATCCGCGGCGAGCGAACCATCAGGAATATCTTCCATCACTTGTTCAAGATCCTTGGCCGCCTCCACTGCCAACGCCTTGTCGCTTTCAGATAGGCCCGCGAATTCGTCTACGTAACGCTTCAACCCTGCTGGAGCCGTCACATCCTTCTTTCCCTGAAGCGCGCCCAGCAGCGACTTAAGTTCATCGCGTTGACGCTGGGCGGCGGCGCCGCTGAGACTCGCAAGAAAATTCGAGATCGCTGCGGGAGTCGCGCCCGGATCCTTAAGCATCCACCGCAAGCGCTGAACGTTGTGTCCGCGAGTCAGGAACGATGCGGTGGTCAGCAGCAACGGATTGTCCTGACGCCAGTAAGCGTCAGCCGGATCGTTGACCCAATTTTCCTCAGCGGCCTGCATCCGATTGCGGTTACGGCCCAACGTCTGATCAACCACGTCGCGAATGCGAGCGAGGTTTTCCGGTCGCCAATCCGGACTTGAGAGCACCAGCTTCATCCAATCAATTGCCCGTTTCGACTCCCCCAGATCGTTGCCCGCACCTCGCATAATCAGTTCCGCGCGACCGGTCTTGAAGTTGGTGCCGAAGTAACCATTTAGCGAGAGTATTTCTTTCCGCAGCATCTCGCTCATGTCTTCATAAGAGATCGCCTTGCCGTCCTTAATCACTCCGGTCTGCGTCAGCAGGGTCGGCAGCATTGAAAGATAGACGAGTTGATCTTGCGGCACACCGTCAAGCCGCAGTGCGATGCCGGTCGTTGCACTGGTCATGTTGTCAAACCGCGAGGCCACGAGGGGCACGCCACTGGGATCCTGCATAACCTTGAAGTCGAGCTGATCATCGAGCGTTAGCGGTGGCTTCTCCAAAAACTTCATCGTCGCAGACTGCTTCGCTTCACGCTCAAGCTCCGCGGTAGTCGCGTCGTATTCCGTTTTGAAACGCGTGAGCGCTTCCTTATCATTGCTGACGCCGTACTTCGCTTTCAACCGCGCCGCTTCGGCGGCCGCGCGGGCATTGCTCGCCTGCTCTTCCTGCTGGCCTAATTCGGGTGCCGGCTTCGCGGCCACCGCATAAGGGACGCTGTTAATCAGTTGCCATTTCGTCAGGTATTCATGCCAAAAGTTTTGCTTACTATTCAGCAGCGCGTCGATCGTGGCGAGTTCCGGTTTCAAGGTCACCGACTTACGAAATCCCGGCGTGCGATTCAAGTCAATCAAATGCGACATCCAACCCGCGTCAGAAGA
>JANLZV010000338.1:0-10206 GCA_031366425.1 Pyrinomonadaceae bacterium
GCCACTGTCATTAGTCTGAATAGTGCGGGCCACAACTTTCTTGTCCGCGTCCGTGATGATCACGGTTGCGTTTGCCACGGCCGCGCCGTTCGCATCGTTGACCGTTCCGAAAATGGAGCCGGTGACTTCCTGGGCCAGGGCCACACCGCTCAAACACAACGTTAGAGCCGCGGCAGCTAATAGAAATCGGAAGGTAGTCTTGAAGTGCTTCATGGAGGGTTCCTCTCGTTTATCCTGGATCGTCGTTTAATCGGAAATTAAAGCTGAAGTTGCGTTGAATGCCAGATGAAGAATCAAACTTATACACCCGCGAGCGCAGTGTTACAAGAATTTTCCTCTACGGAAAACTGACCGCGCTCATTGTGAATAAGAAAACTAGATATTTCCGGGGCAGAAACCTCACCACTCGCGCCGAGGTGTCTGCCACAGTTTTGATTGCGGCAGACACCACTGGTTCTAACGCTGTCGAATTACTAAATCAAAAGATCCGCTTAGAAGAGGACCCTAAATCCAAATCGAACCGTTCTCGGTCCTTGATACAGGAATGGCATCTTGTAACGAATGTCGCTCCGGTCCGGTTGCGAAGCTATCCGCGCCAAAATCGGATTCAACAACGAGCCATCTGTGTAGCCATTCGCATAGCCGGTAGTAGTGTTAGGGAAGCCTAGAGCTGGCCCGTTAACTTGCGCTGTGCTGGGGTTCATCGTTGTGTAGATACCAGTCACCGTGGCCTGATCGAAGAGATTCAAAACGTTGAAGTCGAAAGCCATTGTGAACTGGTGATCACCACCGAATCTATAACGGTGGGTCAGGTTGAAATCCGACTGGGAAAAGACGGGGCTGCGACCCAGATCCCCGCGACCCAGGAATATCTGCGGCGTGACGGACGAAGCGCCGTAGATGGTCGTCGTTTGCGGCTGTCCTGAAGTAATGGTCTGGAATCCTGATAGTTCAGTCGAGTTTGCGGAGCCCTTCCAGTTGAAGATATAGGCGCCAAACATATTGAAGACATGCGGCCTATCAGTCTGCAAGCGGCCATTATCAGGCACACCCTTAGCGGTGAATCCGAGGAACGGCAAGTCAAAGGCGCGGCTGACTCCGGGGGCAAGTCTGCCGTCAACTAAATGCGGTTCATCCGAACTGGCCAGTCCGGAATAATTACCAAACAAGCGGCTAAGAGTGTAATTTGCGTTGAAGTACCAGTTATTCGACAGGCGCTTGTCGAGCACAAACTCCAATCCGTCGTAACGACGCTGCGGCCTGGTTGATTTCAGATAACCGAGCGCTTTAAGCGTTTCCAGATGCAAACCGCTACCAGGGTTGCCGATAATGTAAGCCTCGCTATTAGCCGGGTTGACGACGCCTGCGTCTTCCACCGCTTCATCGACATTCTTATAGGTGTAACGGACGCGAACCACGTAATCCCTGCTCATTTGCCTTTCTGCACCAACTGTAAACTCGGTCTGCCGGAAAGGTTTCAGGTTAGGATCTACTGCACCGCCATTCAACGCCGAGGCGGTTGGATCGTTTGCGTTCACTCGCAGGTTCCTTTGACATCGGCTGCGAGCACCCGGAGCGATAAAACCGGTCGTGGGACACGCGCTGGTTCCGGAGAAACCTCCCAGGACATTTCCGATATTAAAACTCGCGGCAGTTTCGCCCGGAAAGAGCTCGATATAATCTTCGAGGAAGATATCGCCGCCAAACAAACCGCGGGGCAGGGCAAATTTCACCCGGTCGAAGAACCGGCCGTAGCTGGCGAAAACCTTGGTCCGCCCGTCGCCGGTAACGTCGTAAGCAAATCCCAGGCGGGGAGCGATCTTGTCACCCCACCCAAAATTTATCAGGCTTGGATTTGAGTTAAACGAGGGCAGATTCTCCTTCTCGAATCGAATACCGAGATTCAAGGTCAACCGATTGGACGGTTGAAATTTGTCCTGTATGAAAATGCTCTGGCTGAGATTAGACCCTTTACCATTGGTGCCTGTACGCCGAAAGGAAGCCGACCCGACCGCTCCGGGCGTATTGGTTACCCCCGGCACCAGGGTGGAGATAGGCGTTCCGTAATTGAAGCGTAATTCTCCGATAGCATTATTTCCCAACTGCACATCGTTCAGAATCGTGAATCGCTGATAGCCGCCTCTCAACTCGTGCTGCCCGCCCACGTTAAAGATATAAGCTCCGGCAAAGTCGTACGACTGCCGGATTGAAATATCCTTCACTGTAATTGTATTGACGCCGGTCGTAGAGCACGAGAAATTGACGTTTGGAGTACCGCAGGAAAATATACGCGGGGTAAGCGTCGGAATAAAATAGTTACCATTTTTTTCGTTCAGGTAACCTCGCGAGTAGCGCCCATCAATGACGAGGCTGCTGGTAGGCGTATACACGCCCGCGAGGGTGACCAGATTCGAGGTCTGACGCCCACCTTGCTGACTTGTATACCGGCTGCCAGTCAAAACGCCGATGTTGCCCTTATAGTCAGCGGTTGGCACGTTGTTAAAACCTATCGCGGTAGAACTGACATTAGTGAAGCTGGTGGTCGGAATACTTCCCTTGTCGACGACGGGATTCCAAAGTCCGGTCGCGGTGATCCTAAGCTTCTTGGTCGGATTTCCGTCAAGCCGCGCGAACGCATATTCGTAGGTGCGCGTGCGCCGGTAATTTTCGGTTGTAATAAATGTTCGCTGCGCTGCAGGGAGGTTTGTAAAGTAATCCTGATCGACGTTGGTGTGGAAAATCTGTGGCGAGAAGCTGGTGAAAAACCACAGCCGGTCCTTAATGATCTTTCCGCCCAGGTTGGCGGTCGGAAAAAGGTTCGTTCCTGACGTCTTGGCAGGATTGAAGTACTCCGCAGTCTGTACGAAATTGTTGGCGCCAACCGATCCTGAAGTGAAACGGGTCAGGAGCGGGCGCGGTTTACCATTAAACTTGGGAACCTCAAACTGCATGCCAAACTCGCCGTGAAGTTCATTGCCGCCGCCACGAGTCACGACGCTGACCACGCCTCCGGTTGCACCACCATAAATCGCATCGAAACCACTCGACTTAACTTGCACTTCCTGAACCAGCTGCGTCGGCACATTGTATGTTTCGTTCAGCGTCCCGGTCCGGTAATTGGTTACTTCCTGACCGTCGATGACGAAAACATTTTCGCCGCCCGACGCGCCGTCCACCGAGAAACCACCCGAGCGACTTTCGGGGCGCGTGCCCGGTATCGTCTTTAACAGACCTGTAAAGCCGGTACTCTTCGGTATCAACTCGATCTTCTGGGCGTTGATTGTGGTCTGAATAGCATTGTTGGAAGTGTCAACCGGCAAGACATCGGAAGCCACAATATCAACGTTGGTAACGCTGCTCCCAGGGGTCACCGTTATTGCTAACTGAGTACTCTGCCCGATAGCGACGGAAACGTTTGCATACCTCGCCTCGCCAAATCCGCTCGCCGCGGTGGTAACCACGTCATATGTCCCAGGGGGAACCTGCAAGATGCGGAAAAACCCTTCATCATTTCCTGTAATCGTGCGCTTATAAGCGCCGCCGGATCCGGTCGTCGTGGTACCGCTCGCCGAGACATTTGCGCTCGTAATTGTCAAAGTTACGTTAGGCACTAAAGCGCCCGCCGGATCCTTGACTGTGCCTTCAATGCTGCCGGTTGTCTCTTGTCCGAAGGCAACTGAGCAGACCGCGAAAACAATTAGCGCTAAAAGAAACGCCCTGGGGGAGTTGAGCTTATACATCGGTAGTCTCCTTCATTTATTAGAAACGACTCTGAACTGGCGAAACGAAGAGCAGGCGTGATTCCACGAAGTCGACATTTCATCACGAAAGTAACTTCTAGTGGTGGATCGACGATCTCGTCGGCGGCTACGATCCTGAGTTGTCATTGATAGGTGTCCCAGGAATCTGGACACCCGCTGTTTTGCTGAAACGGCGTCATTATACGGAGTTCAGCGAATAAGGAAAACTAAAGATTCTTATTGTTGAGATAAGGCATCCTGATACCGCTGACCGCTCTAACCGATTGGAGTAACCGTTTAGATGGGCAGCTCGGCGTTGGGGAGCAGTCCGCTGCTTAGACCGGAGCTGGCGATCTGAAGGTGATGCGATTGATCAATCCTGGTGAGAAATAATTCCAAAAGAACTTGACTCAGACTCCTCTCGCTATATACTGCGCACATTCAGGGCTGTAGCGGTATACGTTGGGATTCAAGGTTCAGCCTTCGCTGGATCGTGATCGCGCAATCGGCGATCTTTTTGGACCACTCACCTTTTTGATCAAACGATTCATGTAGGTATCGAGTAAGCCGAAACCAAATTACTCAGTACCGACCTTCCAGGAGGATACCCCCATGCTGAAGTCCGCGCGTCTGGTTTTTTCTCTCTTCCTTCTTATCGCGATGACCGCTTTATCGACCGTCGCCCAAAGTGGCAGTTCCCGTATTACAGGACGAGTAGGTGACTCCAAGGGGGCCACCCTTCCAGGTGCGAGCGTCACTGTAATCAATGAAGCGACAGGTGTAAGCCAGACGCAGACGACAACTGATGCTGGTGTCTTCTCGTTCGACTCGTTGCCCGTCGGAGACTATACCGTCTCGGTGGAGCAGGCAGGCTTCAAGAAGTTTCAAAAGACCGGGAACGTGTTGGCAGTGGGCACACCACTCACTGTCGACGTGGCAATGGAGGTAGGTCAGGTCACCGAAACGGTTACTGTCCAGGGAGGAGCTGAGCAACTACAAACAGCCAATGCGTCGATTTCAAATGTTGTCGATCAAAAAACCATCGAGGCGTTGCCGCTCAATGGACGTAACCCGTTAACTCTCTTACTGCTTGAGCCGGGTGTCGTCCAGCGATCCGCCGGCGGCGCCGGCTCAGGCGTACATGTGAATGGTGCGCGAGACCGCGCCTACAACGTGACCATCGATGGGATCGAAGCAAACGAGTCGTCGGTGCCCAATCCAGTCAGTAACCTTTATCGCATCAACCCTGACAACGTCCAGGAATTCAAAGTCACAACGAACAACGCTACGGCGGAGGAAGGTCGCAACAGCGGCGCGTCGATCTCGATTGCGACGCGAAGCGGGACCAGCGAATTCCATGGAACCGGATTCTTTTTCCTGCGCAACGAAGCTCTTAATTCAAACGAGTATTTCGCGAATGCCCAGCGTCTTCCCAAGCCATTGATCAGGATGGGTCAATACGGCTTCGAAATGGGCGGTCCTATTAAGAAAAACAAGACCTTCTTCTTCGGCAGCTATCAGGCAAACCGCATCGATTTCACGCAGCCTATAGATCAAACTTTTGGGATTCCAATTGTTTATACGGCAGAAGCGCGTAATGGAATTTTCCGTTACTTCGTCCCGGATCCGGCCAACCCCCTGGTAATCAACGGTTCGACGATCCTGCGTAATTCGACGCTGCTGGTTAATCCCACCACCGGCGCATTGAATGTTCCGCTTTGCGCGACGCCCACTTCGCTACGCTGCGTTCGAACCTATGACAGCCGATCGGCGGCGAACAACACCGCGGCAAGACCGGTCGATTCCGCAGTGGCCTCGATCCTGACTCCCTTCCCTTTGCCAAATAGCTTCGCTTCGGGCGACGGGCTCAACACTGGAGGTTTCCTGTGGAACCCGCCGACAGCAGTCAGAGGACCCGCTATCTCCGCTCGCATCGATCACAATTTCAACGAAAACAACAGTGTGTTTGCGCGTTACCTCAGGTCCAGATATGACACTTTAAAGGGCGACCCGCTCAACGGCAGACCACAGGTTCATCCAAACGGCCCGCCGCTCGGCGAAGTTTTCCGCAACACATCTAACCTGGCAATTAGTTGGCGCAGGGTGATCTCGCCACGCATTGTCAACGAATTCACGGCGGGATTTGCGCGCTTCGGTTTCCTTTTTAGTCAGGGCGAGGCAAACCCCTCCTGGCCCGACGTGCCGCCATTTGATTTCAACAACGTGAGCGAGCCCTACATCAACACGCCCAGAACAGCGCGCGTCGTAACCACGCCACAATTCCTAAATAACTTGAGTATCGTCCAGGGCGCCCACGTTTTCCGCGTTGGCGTCAACTTCCGTTACTACCGCCATGTCGATCAACGCGGCCAGCCGGGCGGTATCAACGTAACTCCTTCGGTTACGTTCGCGTCAGCAAATCGTGACCCGTTCACCACCGCCGGTTTCACGGCCGCACCCGGCATTAACTCTACGGACGCCACCACGCTCGGCGGACTCATCAATAACCAATTTGGCATGCCAGCGAGGATCCAACAGGTTTTTATTTCGAACCTTTTCCAGAACGTGTTCCTGCCATTTAAGACAGGGGACGCTATTACTCTGTATGCAGAGAAGCACAACCTGGATCAGTACAACTTCTACTTTCAGGATGAATGGAAGGTCCGCCCCAATCTGACGTTGAACTATGGTGCGCGATGGGAAATCAATCCACCCGCCAACACATCGCCGGAGAGCAGTGTCTTCGTGGCCACTACACCGATAGCTGGCACGCCACTCCCTGCTTCACCAGTCGTCAACCAACCTGGCGCAGTAACTTTCGCCCCAGCCAAACACTGGTACGAGGGCAGCTTCAACCGTGCGATTGGACCACGCTTGGGGTTGGCTTACAGCCCTGATTTCAAATCGGGCTTCATGCACCGGCTCTTCGGTGGCAATAGCAAAAGCGTCATTCGCGTTGGCTATGGCATAGCCTTTGACACCATCTCTTCATTCCAGGTCACAGCCGCGGCCGGAAGAATCCCCGGATTAGTGCAGAGCTGCGTCAGTACTTTCCCGTTCACGACGATTACGGCCGGATGCGTTAATTCCCCGGATGTAAACAAGACGGTCGCCGGCGGCTTCCCGACCCTATTGCCCCCGCCGTCCGTAAAGCCCGCGACATTGTTGACGCCTCCGCAGCAACTCAGAACGAATTCACCGCCGATTACCGTGTTCGCACCAAAAATGCAACTGCCCACGGTGCACCAGTGGAACCTCAGCCTCCAACGCGAGCTACCAGGTGGCTTTGTAATGCAGGCCGCCTACATCGGCCGCCGCGGTTCGCACTTGTTCATGGCGTACGACATCAACCAAGTCAATTCCGACAGCATCGTGCCCTCGTTCCTGATAATGCAGCAGAATCGGGCGAAAGGATGCACTCCCTCAGGAACCGGGTGCCCGGCTGGAGTAACTGGGGTTACGCCGCCGCTGGTGGGGCAGCTTACAGCGCCGGGTGGCCTCACGGCCGCTCAGACAACTACCTTTCTTAATTCTTCGACGACAACAGGAGAGCTGGACATCAACAGTGCCGGTGCTTTCGCCAGACGCATCGAAGACACTACTCTGATTTTGAAGCTACGGCCGAATCAGCAGTTTGGCGCGATTACGTATCTGGACAATAGCGGTGACTCAAACTATCACGCCGCTCAATTCACGTTGCGACGACGTTTCAGCGACGGGCTGGGGCTTGGCATGGCATACACGTTTGGTAAATCAATCGACAACCAATCTGTCGATCCGGTGGGCGCAGCATCCGGTGGCGGGCTATCTACTACAAACTCGCGCACGCCAACAGACATTCGCAACTTCCGTGAAGAGCGCGCACGCTCTGATTTCGATCGCACGCAGGTGTTTCAGGCATCCTCGGTGTGGGAACTCCCGGTGGGCAAAGGTCGCCGCTTCCTGGGTTCGTCGCGCGGGATTGTCAATCACATCTTCGGCGGCTGGACCATCAACAGCATTTTTGCGTACCAGACCGGCGAGCCATTTGCTGTACGTAGCGGTTCATTCACGGCCAACGGAAATCACGAATCACGCGCGGGTGTGCAAGCACCGGTCCAGGCTCAACTTCAGTTTCTTCCCGGGCAAACTTTCGCCGGGCCCGTGTTGTTTAAGCCGGTCAATCCCCTTACCTGCGGCGTTGATCTGACCCAGGCTTTTTGCCTGCCGGCCCCGGGCCAGAACGGCGCCGGTCGCAATATCTTCGTGGCGTCAAGTTACTGGAATCTCGACCTTGGATTTATCAAGACCTTCCAGATTAGCGAGCGGTTTAAGCTACAGTTCCGAACTGAGATGTTCAACGCTCTCAACCACACAAACTTTGACAATCCGCGTGATGCATCCGTCGGTTCACCCAGCATCAGGTCCAGCGTCTTCGCTCAGGTCTGTTGTGCATCGGTGGCGCCTCCTTCGACGCAACAAATTGTCCAAACGGGCGAATCCGCGCGTGTTATTCAATTTGCGTTGAAGCTTCAGTTCTAGAATTGAATTATCAGAAAACAGCGAGGCATCCCCGCGATGTCTCGCTATTTCTGTCTAAGGGATAGGCATCCTATATGATCGTAACGCACGAAATTCCGCGACGAATCCAACTTCTCTTTACATGCTCACTTATGTTCGCCCTGGTATTATTTGCTTTACCAATCAGAACCTCATCCGCCTCCGATAAGCTCACCACTGAAGAATTAGTTGCGAAACATCTTGAATCCATCGGTACCGCTCAAGCGCGTACTGCTGCGAAGAGGCGGATCATTGCCGGAACATCATCGGTCATTTTCCGCACTGAACCAAAAGGTCAGGCCGCCGGGCGAGCTGTTTTGGCCTCGGAAGGCCTCAAGAATTTGGTGGGCATGAGCTTCCCGAGTCCCGTGTACCCCCGTGAACAAATGGGATTTGACGGCGATCGTTTTATGGCAGCGTTCGTGACGCCGGGGGTCCGGTCCTCCCTGGGCAATTTTCTGATGACTCACAGTCTCGTGTTCAAGCAAGGCTTGATGGGGGGAACGCTGTCGACGGCATGGCCACTGCATGACTTAACCGGGCGAAAACCTCGACTGGAATATGCCGGCCTCAAAACCGTTGACAAGCGGTCGATGCATGAACTCAAGTACTTCGCGCGCGGAGGCTCCGATCTGCAAGTGAGTCTCTTCTTTGAACAGGCAACCTTCAAACATGTGCGGACGGAGTATGAGCGCGTCATCGCGGCATCGATCGGAACCCGCTCCTCTTTAGACGCCAAGGAACGAGAGACGCGCTATAGGATGGTCGAAGAGTTCTCCGACTTCAAGGATGAAGCCGGACTTACGCTGCCACACACTTATAAGATTAAGTTGACGGTTGATTCACCAGGCGGAACCTTCCTGGCTGAGTGGGAAATAAAGTTGACCCGTTTTACGTTCAACGAACCAATCGATCCGCAGTCGTTCAACATTTCTGGCTTCTGACGGATCTCTCAGACTGCTACGAGCCGGGGCCCGCTAAGCCGTGGCTGATACGTTTTCTATGCTGGGCGTCAGATAGGCCTCAGACACACCATCGAGAAAAGTCCATAACGCCTTGGCTGCCTCTCCCGCGCTCGAGATTGCCCTTTTCTTTTCATCCAACGTCTGACACTTCTCGGTGAGGATGTTCCGTTCGACTTGCTGGTGTAGAACGTCAATGCTCTCGTGAACTCGGAAGAACGAAACCGCGCGCTCGTCATCGATCCCGTAGAAACTCTTCAATCCCTCACGCTTGGTCTTCGCCACTTCAGGAATCTGGGATTCGTAAGCCAGGAGGGCCGCCAGCCCTTCACGGTAATCAGTCGACTGCGTTAGCGATTTCAAACTCTCAACAGATGCTTTGGTGGACGGGAGCAGGTCGGCATTCTTAACATCTTCACGCGCGACCCCGAGGCTCTCTGCGAACCGCAACCAAAGTTCCGGATGGTTCTCTGCACCGCGCTCCTCTTCAATCAGGTTCTCAAGCAGCATTTGGCGCGTCTCTAAATCTTCGCAATGCGAATGCACTGCGCTGACGTAAGTGGGAAACGCCTGCACGTGTGCGTAGTACTGTTTCGCATACTCCGCCAGGACCGACTTGCTCAACTTTCCTTCGCTCCATGCCTGATAGAACGGATGCTTGAGCATTGAATATTCCATTACCGAGTCAAGCAAGCTGGCTTCAAACTGTGAGCTGGCCGAGTGGTCGTTCGCGATTGCCATGAGTATCCTCCGATTGCTAAAAGCTTCTAGTTTTCTGAGCGCGCAATTATAGCCGCTAAATAATATCTGTGACTACTGGAACTCTCATCGGGTCGTGTCTTAAAGTTGTGTGCCAAAGGCGGGCTAATGCCCCGCTCCGGCAACGCTGAGATGTGTGCCAAAGGCCGGACCGCGCAGCGCTGCGCCGGGACGCAGACTCGTCATGGCGCCGCCGGAAAAAACCA
>JANLZV010000340.1:0-2515 GCA_031366425.1 Pyrinomonadaceae bacterium
GTCTGCGGATGGATGCCGTATTGGTCCGCCACTGCGCTGATCGTGTATGTCTTTGGTTTACGCTTCATAACCGTGAAAAGTGATAAGTGAAGAGTGAAAAGTAACGAGTGAAAAGTGAAGCGTGAAGAGTGAAAAGTGACGCTGAAGAGTCGTAGCCCTGCTTCACTTATCACGTTTCACTCATCACGCTTCACTTCCTACCCTACTCCAGCCCCATCTCCACCCGCGGATTCTCCGAGTTTAACTTCGAATACTGCCGCAGCAGTTCCTTCGTTTCTTCCGAAATCATCTGAGGGAGGGTTACCTGCGCTTCGACAAACTGATCGCCCCGCGCGCCGGGATTGCGTAACGAAGGCGCGCCGCGTTGGCGGAGGCGAAACTTCTGTCCACTCTGCGTGCCCGGAGGAATTCGCAATTGCGCTTTGCCTTCGACCGTCGGCACTTCAATCTTTGCTCCCAGCGCGGCCTCGGGAACAGTGATTGGCACGGTCACGTAAATGTTGTCGCCTTTGCGCGTGAAATATTTGTGCGTGCCGACGTTGGTGATGATGTGTAAATCCCCCGGAGGCGCGCCTAATCGTCCGCCCTCGCCCTTGCCGGGAATTCGCACCCGCGATCCTGTTTCTACTCCCGCGGGAATACGAACTTTGACGCGCTCAGTTTTCGGCACCGTGCCTTTGCCTTTGCACAACGAACAGGGCGCGCGTCTTCGCCCAGTGGCGCCGCAATCCGGACACTCTTGCGCAAAACGCAGTCGACCGCCAGCTCGTTGAACTTGGCCGGAGCCCTTACAAGTCGAGCAGACCATCACTGGACCACCGATATCACCCGCGCCGTTGCATCGCGAACATTGCTCGGATCGAGTCACAGTAATTTCGGAAGTTAAACCTTGAATGGCCTCTTCAAAAGAGACAGTCAGAGGCATCTCGATGTCTGCGCCTTTCCGCGGTTGCGGTCGAGGCGGTTCCTGCTCTTTGGCTGAGCCGCCGCTGAAGAGATCGGCGAAGATATCGCGAAAGCTTGAACCACTGCTGCCGCTGCCGCCGGGAGTTTGCGCGGTGTTCCAATCGAAGCCGCTGAAATCAAAACCGGGTGCGGTGCGACCAGTGTGGCCGGTATTGGGGGTCGCGCCGCGCGCGGCGGCGTTTGCCAGGTTGTCGGAGTATTCGCCGAAGCGATCGTAGACCTTGCGCTTCTTCGGATCGGAAAGCACGTCGTGCGCTTCAGTGGTTAATTTGAAACGCTCTTCCGATGCCTTGTCGCCGGGGTTTACGTCCGGGTGATATTTGCGAGCCAGCCGGCGATAGGCCTTCTTGATTTCGTCAGCCTTGGCGTCGCGCTTGATCCCCAGAACTTCGTAGTAGTCTTGCTTGGCCATTTTGAAAGCGGTGTGAAAGCGGTGAATAGTAAAAAGTGACAAGTGATAAGTTAAGATCCCGACTTATCACTCATCACCTATCACTCTTCACCGATCCTTACTTCTTCTCTTCGTCTACATCAACGTATTCAGCGTCGATCACATCGTCTTCGCCTGCGCCCCCCGCAGATGAAGCGCCAGCCGCTGAAGCTTGATCGTCCGCTGGTGTTTCCGCACCCGGCGCCGGGGCCTGCTGGTAGAGGGCCTCCGCCATCTTGTGCGAAGCGTTCTGAAGATTATTAAACGCGTCGTTTAGTTTATCCACTCCGCCTTCGGCGAGCGCTGCTTTCGCTTCAGTGATGGCAGTTTCCACTTCCGTTGCGACGGCGCCAACTTTCTCCTTGTTCTCACTCAGCGTTTTTTCCATCTGGTAGGTTAGTCCGTCCAGACGATTACGTGCTTCGATCTCTTCCTTCTTCTTCACGTCGTCAGTTGCATGCGATTCCGCGTCGCGCATCATCTTGTCGATCTCTTCCTTCGAAAGACCAGACGATGACGTGATCGTAATCTTCTGCTCGCGGCCGGTGCCCATGTCTTTGGCCGAGACGTTGACGATGCCGTTTGCATCGATGTCAAAAGCGACTTCGACCTGCGGCATGCCGCGTGGCGCGGGAGGAATTCCGATCAAGTGAAACTTGCCGAGGGTGCGATTGTCCGTGGCGAGTGGACGCTCGCCCTGCAACACGTGAACTTCAACCGACGTTTGATTGTCAGATGCCGTGGAGAAAATCTCCGACTTGCGCGTAGGGATCGTAGTGTTTCGTTCGATCAGTTTGGTAAACACACCGCCGAGGGTTTCGATGCCAAGACTGAGCGGCGTAACGTCGAGCAGCAGAATGTCGGTCTTCTCGCCGGACAGTACACCGGCCTGGACGGCCGCGCCAATCGCGACTACTTCGTCAGGGTTTACGCTCTTGTTTGGTTCTTTGCCGAACAGGTCGCGAACGATCTGCTGGACCTTCGGGATGCGCGTTGAGCCGCCCACTAAAACCACTTCATGGATCTTCTTGGCGTCGAGTCCGGCATCTTTGATTGCCTGCTCCACGGGCCCCTTGAGCCTGACCAGGATCGGATCGATCAACTGCTCAAACTTCGCGC
>JANLZV010000347.1:0-9225 GCA_031366425.1 Pyrinomonadaceae bacterium
TGAGCCGTGGGACACTGAGCCGTTTCTGATGACGACCAAGGGCGACAGTTATTTTGGACGCGGCACCACAGACGATAAGGGCCCGGCTTTGGCGGCACTTTACGGAGCGCGGGCCGCGATCGAAGCCGGCGTCGGCGTCAATATTCGTTTCCTTTGGGAGTTTGAAGAAGAGATCGGGTCGCCAAACTTCGAAAAGATTATTACTCGAGCCGGATCGGATCTAGCCACTGACTCCGTCGTCGTTTCAGATACGGTCTGGGTTTCGCGGGAACGTCCCGCATGTTCGGCAGGGCTGCGCGGGTTACTGGGCTTTCTGTTGACGTTGGAAACCGGAACGACGGATACGCATTCTGGCGAAGTTGGCGGCGCTGCGCGCAATCCGATCGCTGAACTGATGCGCCTGGTGTGCGATATTTACGATCCGGTCACCGGTACAGTAATGATCAATGGATTTTATGACGACGTAATCCCGCCCACTGAAGCTGAACTTAACGACTGGGCCAACTCGGGATTCACTGCCAGTGGCTTTAAGAAAGCGCATCATCTGAAACTAATGCGCAGCGATGACTCCGTCGAAGTGATGAAACGAATTTGGGGCCAGCCGACGTTTGAAATTCATGGTGTCGTCGGCGGATATCAGGGCCCGGGACTCAAGTCGATCGTGCCTCCGCGAGCTGAAGTTAAAGCGTCGTGCCGTCTGGTGCCGGGGCAGGATCCTGATAAGATCAGGAAACTGATCGAAGCTGCGGTCAAACAGAAAAACCCGGATGTGAAAATGCAGTTTGAGCATGCCGCTCCGGCGTTTCGCACGCCGATGGATGGACCACTGCCGGCCCTTTTAAAAGAATCGGTAAAGTTTGCGTTTGAACGCGACGCCGTTTTCGTGAGAGATGGCGGCACGATTGGCGCGATGACGAGTATTGAGAAAGTGCTGAAGTGTCCCGTGTTATTCCTCGGTTTGTCGCTGCCGGAGCATGGTTATCACGCGCCGAATGAAAACTTCGATTGGCAACAGGCTTCCGGAGGGATGGTCGCGTTTGCGAAATACTTCGAGCAGATTGCGAACCTGAAGCGCTAGTTCGGTGAGACTCTAAGATCTTTAGATGACGCAAGCGAGCCGCTCTTCATTTAAGGCGACGAAACCAAGCCGCTCGTAAAACTTTCGCGCCTCAGGATTTTCAAGGTGCACGCCCACATCAATCCGGGTCACCGACTCTTTCCTTAGTTGTTCTTTCAGTTGTTCGAGCAGCGCCGTGCCGAAACCGCCGCCGCGACGGTCGGCCTTCACCGAAACGTCGTCCAGCTTTGCCACCACGGCGCCCATCGACGTGGAGATGGCATAACAGACCACGCAAATTCCGACCAATTCCTCGTCGTCAAAAGCCATCCAAACGAAACCAAGCTCGGGCTGCTCCAAAAAAAGATCGAGCGCATCGTTCAGACCTTGAAAGCCGCGGTCGCCGTAGGCCTTGCTGCTGGCCAGATAGTGTTCGTCCTCGTTCAGAAACGCCCGGAGCATTTCAAAAGCTTCGGCGACATCGCCGGCCGTCAGTTTGCGACAAGTAATCAAGCGAAACTCCTTTCAACATAAGTGTAACGCAAACTCTTGGTCTGCGAACGACACTATCGAGGAGAAAATCGGACTGGGGATTCAAACGCAAGCTAACAGTTTGTAGAGCCGGAAACAACGCGAGGGCGCGTTGCGCCACGCCGCCCTGGATCGTTATTAAGATCCAGCTTTCAGTTTGAAGTCGGCCGGGACGAATTCAACCGACTTCAGTGCGCCATCGATCTTTGCCCGGGCATCGGTGGGCGGCACATAACAGACGATCACGGGATTCGCCAGCTTGCGTGGCCCACACGAAATCTGATTGCCTGCGTCTTGGGTGTAGCTTGTGATGGCTATGCTCTCAAAATTGTTGGTTTTGAGCCTGAGCAGCCGATCGCCAACTTTCACTACAAAGGTGATGCCCCGAGCGTCGCAGTCGATTCGTATCAACACGCCCTGTAATTGCGTTTCGCCGGCAGCGGGCGTTCGAAGAGACTCGCGCAAGTAGAAAGACGGATCACGCTGCGCTTCCTCAACGGTCGTTGAAATGTCTGGCTCCTGTGCTGCGCCGCGCCGTTTCGCTTGCTCTTCCCTGAAAGCCCTGACCTCGGCAGCACTCGCCTCCATCGATTTCGCCTGAGCCAGCATCGCTGTTGCTTGCTGGCGGATCTGGGCGTCGCTGCTGTTTCCGCTTAGCTTCTGCAGCATGGCAGTGGCCGTCTGGTAATCTTCTTTTCGCAGGTAAATTTGGGCCAACATGAATGTCAGATCGTTGCGACCCGGAGCGCTCGCGAGGGCTCGCTTGAGCAAATCAACCGACTCGTCAAGCTGAGTTCCCGTCACCAGGTTTACGAAGGCTAGCAGACTGTAGGATTCAGGATAGTCGGGCCGCAACTGAATCGCCTTCTTAAGTTCATCGCGCATTGTTGCGATTTTCGCCGGCGAAAACTCGGTCACCAGCTCGTTTTCGCCCTTCCCTTCGCGGCTAAGCGCAAACGCGTAGTAGTAATGCGTCAGGTAGTTTTGCGAGTTGGCAGCCACCGCGCGCTCGAGACTCGCGCGTGCTTCTTCTGACTTGCCCTCATACACCCGCAACATCCCCATCGACGCGTGGGCCATAGCCAGGTTGGGATCCAGGGTTAACGCCTTTTGCAAATATGCCTCGCTCTCGACACGTCGGCTATGCAGCAGCAAATCCCCGAGATAGGCCTGCACTTCGGCTTCGGTGATGGTGACCGTCTGCAGCTGCGCATCAACTCCGAGTTTGCTTTCAAAGTGGCCGGACATCACCGGATAGCGATCATGACTGATGTACTCGCGCAGCTCCTTCTCCATACTTTCAAACGTAGTCGCAAACGCCTGTTGAAAGGCTTGCTCCATTGGCACGTTGGTGGACATGAGCTCGATGAACTTGGACATTTGCGTAACCCGCTTGCCGCCATTTCCCAGGATCAGGTAATGCATCAGCGCCCACGATTCCGCATAGAATACGCTTTGCTTGTCGCGCTCGTTGTAGTACGGAGATTTTTCGTCGACCTGGAAGAGCGTCCGCAGCGGCAACATCTTGCTTTCACGGAGCAGATAGACGTGATTGCCGATCGGTTTGCCCAGCACTATTTTCTGATCGTCAGAAATGCTGAAGGTGCTGTAATACTCCGCCAGTCCTTCATTAAACCAGGACGGGACGTTTCCGCTCGTGTTGTTAACCAAAAGGTGCGTGTACTCATGGAAGATGACGCTGAAGGAATTTTGTTCGCCCTGAACTTCAGTGGTGAGCGTGATGTAATTAACATCCGGCCCAGGCTGGAAGTAGCCTGCGGTATTCGCATTAGGCTTGAACGGTTTGTAGGAGCTGTGACTTTTGAAAACAACCACGGTCGTTGGTACCGGCGAGCTGTGATTCGTCTTCGGAAACAGGAGCGAGAAGACCTCGCGAAATTGTTCCAGCCTCGTGGCCACCTGCCTAATCTCTTTTTCACTAGCATTGCCAAGCAGCAGGAAATTTTTGGAACGCACCCCGGTCCAGGCCTCCTTGGCGGACACTGGATGAAGGCGGGGGATGATCGATAAGACACTGACTAAAATCGCCAGCGCCAGGGCAAAACGTTTGAGCATCGTAATATTCCTTAGAAAACTACAGGCCGAGTGCCTTCACTCGAACAGGCGCTGAGTTTGATTAAGTTGCTCGCCGGGGATGGAAGCGGAGCTTTGAGGTGGAGACTATACGAAGTGGCGTTCGCCACTGTCAAACTTTTGGTCGCGACGACAGAAAGCCGACTCGACGGTGACGCAGCGGAGTCTTATGAACGCCAAAAGCGTCGCGGGATAATTTCCGCGACGCCTCTGGTTGTTGCGACCACCTGGTCCCTAACCTAGTGAGAATCTTTACTAGTTGGGCAGGAGCACGGAATCAACCACGTGAATCACACCGTTTGACTGGTAGACATTCGCGATTGAAACAGTTGCGGTGCCGCCCTTCTCGTCGGTCAGGACGAGCCAATTACCATTCATCCGGGCTGTCAGGGTATCGCCGCTCACTGTCGTAAACTGCGCGGTGCCGCGGCCCTTCTTGATCTTTTTGGCGATTGCTTTGGAATCAAATTTTCCGGCGAGGACATGGTAGGTCAATATCTTCGTCAGCATCGCTTTGTTTTCCGGCATCACCAGCGTGTTGACAGTCCCAGCAGGCAGTTTGTTGAAAGCTGCATTGGTCGGCGCAAAGACCGTGAATGGTCCTTTGCTCTTCAAGGTTTCCACCAGGCCGGCAGCTTTTACCGCTGCTACGAGAGTGGTGTGGTCCGCCGAGTTGACGGCGTTGTCCACGATATCCATGCTCCTCAGCATCGGCGCGCCACCGACCATCGGATTCGAATCTTTAGATCCGTTGCTCATCATTTGCGCATTCGCGCTTTGGTTTGCGATTGCAATTGATGCCACTGCCAGCAGCAGCATTAGAAAAAATTTCTTCACTAGTTTTCCCCGTCCTTCTCTGAAATATTTTTTTGCGAACTCAGGGGATATACGGAGGGGTCTCGCCCGACGGATTGCGATTGGCGAACTGACACACAATAAACAAAAACTGTTTTGGCGGGCGGCGACTCGTTGCGTTTAAGAAGCGCGGCAAAAGCAAAGAGGCGGGCCAACCAAGCTGGCGGCCCGCCTCCGGAACTGCTGATAGTTCGCGACTATTCTTCTGGTCCCGCACAGCTTGGACCATGCAGGGCAGGAATCTTTTGACTAATCACAGGAAAGTTTGGAGCTTCGTCAATATTGATCTGGGTCCAGTGTGCGTAATTCTCCGGCACGTTGGTGTCCGCAAAAATCGCCTCCACCGGACATTCGGGAACGCACGCATCGCAATCAATGCAGGTGTCGGCGTTGATGTAGAGGCGATCGGGTAACTCATGAAATGCTTCCACCGGGCACACCGCAGCGCAGTCGGTATATTTGCAGTCAACGCACAACTCAACAACTACATAAGTCATTAGTAGAATAAGCTCCTTTTAAGTAGTGCCAAATAGTCATTCAGTAACGCGTGTTATGTCAACAGAAAAATACAATACCAGAACGCGAGTACGAACGCCGATGAAGTCGATCGAATTTTCTTTAAAACAGATTGAGTGTCCTGACGCTGCCTGCGCGAAGTTCACTTCACTAATTTCAAGTGGCGGCAAATTGCATTGTGAGTGTGCTAGCTCCCGCTGGGTTCCTTCTTCGTTACGCTGCCTGGTCCGTTTATGGTTTGCTTCACGTGCGGGTCGCCATGATAAACCACGTGTGAAGGACCAGAGACGGTAACCTCCAGTTCGCTGGCAGCGAAGACTTCAATTTTTGAAACCCCTTCTGAACCGACGACCGTGCGATCCGCCCGTAACCGGTGCATGTCGATATTGGCCGCGCCGTCGGCTCCAATTTCCAGGTTCCTCGTTTCACCAGATGCGCGGATCGTCGGAGCGCCCCTTACGTCCAGGACAAATTTTTCATTCTTCAATCCGGATATCTCGATCCTGCCGGCGCCCGAGGCCGACACACCTTCCAGGTTGGGAACAGAGATTCGCAAAGTGATCGACCGATGGACAGAAAACGAACGTAAGCTGCGGATGTGCAGAACGTTGTTCGATATCTCAGTTGTGATCATCGGCAGGATGTTGTCGTCTCCTTCGAGTTCGAGGCTGCCGCCCGGCTGGCCGCTGAGTACCTCAATATCATAAGCGCCTTCAGTGGAGATTGAAGTGAAGCTGCCAATGGTGCGCTTCTCGATCAATCGCTTACCAGAGCCGGCCACGCCGTCGTGGATCAGGTGGCGACAACCAACGGCCAGCGTCGTCAGGAGCAGCAACATTACAAGCTTTTTCACGTTCGTTTCTCCTTCGTCTTTTTCGCGCCGGGCGGCAAGAAGTGCCGATCAAACTGTCGCAGGCGATCATCGCACCGGTTCATTACGCACGTAGTTAAGCGTGCGCGTGGTGTTTTCAGTGACGCTCGGAAGCGGTTCCCCGAGGGCGCGGGGCGCCGGCGATCCGAGTTCTGCTGGCCCACGAAGTTCACTGGTTAACGCCGGCGGCAAAGTCGTTGCGGCCGGCGATTTTTCTTTGCGGCCGATAACGCGCGCCAATTGCCAGCAGAGGAGTATCTCGACGAGGCCGACGATTAGGAACGTCATGAACATGTACATTCCAATCAGGTCGTCGCGAAGCTCCGCGCCGTTCTTCAGCGCAATCGCACCGCCCAACATCAGCACCAGCCCCGCGACGCCGACAATTCCGATAACCGTCAGGAAGGCGTTGATGGTTGTAGTCTTCGGCTCTTCGCGCTCTTTCAAACTGCACCGCATCGATTGCAAAAACTTAAACCAGGCGTCAAAGGTGTCGCACAAGTTGAACAGTACATTTTAGGATGTCCTCTTGAGTTTCGCGCGCGGGTCGCTTCGCCAGCCGCTGCTGTTAGTCAGTCAAACGGCTGAATTGCGGTTGATGTTTCAGCTAAGTTTCGGCGCGGGTCTTTCCTTGCGCTCAAGGCCCGGGATGATAAGTTAACCAAAAATAGACGGCCTGTCCGACGCCGATAAAAAAGCCGATAATCGCGCCAAAAATCTCGATTTTCTTCAGGTGATGTTGGGCCACTGACAGCACGAGGGTCTCGAGCTTTTCGAGCGGATACTCCGTGACTTTTTTCCGCACGAGTCCGCCCACGTCAAACTCAGCAATCGCGGTGGGCAGTCGTTCGCGGGCTGCTTCCGTAATCCGTTCGACGAGGATTTCGCTCGCGCGTTTTACCGAAGCTTCCGAGACGTGATCGCCCAGCCGACCGATCGGCGCGATCATTAGCCGCTCAATCTGAGAACTCAGCACCGCGTTTATTGTGCGAGCCGTATCATCGCGATTCAGCAGTCCGAGCAAACTGTCGAGGAGAAAGCGTTTAGCCCGATCGACAATTTCGGTATCGACATGTTGCAACGCGCCGGCGAGCGTTTGTGGACGCAAACGATCCAGCGCCTCGGCCACGTAGGTAGAGATCGAGTTCGTTAGCTCTTCGCTCTTCGCAAGTTCGATAATGCGATTCGCCAGTTGTGTCTTAATCGAATCAAACTTTTCAGAATCGATTTGCCCGGCCAGAGCTTCGAGGGGCTGGGCCAGCACCTTGTCGATGGTAGCGTTGAGAAAAGCTTCGGCTTCCTGTTCAAACGCCGGCCCACGCAAATATTCTTCAATGCGCCGCGGCAAGGTTTTGTTTACCAGTTCATCTACTTCACGGTGAATTCGCTCGCGCGAGATAAAGATCTTTTTGATCAGCGAGAGTTGTTCGTAGTAGTCGTCAACTTCGAGTTTGATCAACGCGCCGATCTGTTTTTGGGTGCTTTCACTCGTAGCGATGTCGGCCAGGTGATGAACGATCGGCGGCACATGGCTGTCGATCCGTTCCTTAATAAACGCGATTGTTTCCGGCGTAAAGGTGTCGGCGAGAGTGGCTTTGCTGCGCGCCAGTTCGTCCAGCCGGCCGGAGACAAATTCCGTAATCTTTTGTTCGAAGCCGTCGGCCGTAACGAGTGAAAGAAAACGGTCTCCGACGAAATCACGGATTTTGAGAAACGCGTCGTCGCTCAAGGTGTCGCCAACCCGGCGAGCGAGCAGGTCATCGATTTGGCGCTCGACAAACGCGCGAACCGCTTCGGCCGTCTCGTCGCTCTTCAGCATCGACGCGATATGTTCGGCGAGTCGATATTGCAAACCGGAGATCGTGTCGAGAATTTGCGCGCGCGCGGGCGAAGGAACCGCATCAAGAAAGGAAGGATAGTTAGTGGTCAACAGGTCCCGGCTGTAGTTTTCAACAAACGCTTCGATCTTGCTTTTGAAGAAACTGGTTTCGAACAGTGCGTCAAAAATAGTTTCCTGGGAAACCAGTTCATTGCCGACGGCGTTGCCGATTGATTGGGCGAGCCGTTCGCGATGGCGCGGGATCATTCCCTGCGGCCAGATCGTCAGGCCGAGAAACTTCACCGGGTTATAGGGATGAAACAACATCCAAATCGCCAGCCAGGCCGCGCCAAAGCCATGAATGGTGGCGACCACGACGATCGCGGTGGCGATTAAGAGTTTGAAGGTAAACGGATCCACGTGGGATGAATCGTAAAGAGGAAATCGTAAATAGTAAAACGCTCAAACCCCAAGGAGCGTAGGCTATTCAACCGGGTAACCGGCCGCAATCCATGCGTTTGTGCCACCAGCTACATTCAGCAGATTTCTAAAATCGTTTTGCTCAAGAATACTGATCGCAGCGCTGGAGCGATAACCGCCGGCACAAATGACCGCAAGAGGCTTCGCCGGATCGAGAGGCAGCTGGGAAACGCTGGCCGGGAGCTTTGCCAGCTCGGCCGGCACCGCGCCCGGCACGTGCCCGCTATCAAACTCCGCAGGCTTACGGACGTCGAGGATCTGTAATTCAGGTTCAGTTTGAATTAAATCGTGCAAACCCTCGACAGTAATTTGGGGAACGGAAGCAGATTTAGCATCGCGCCAGGAGTCGGTCCCGCCGCGCAGAAAACCTTTAACACTTTCGAGCCCGACCCGTGCGAGCCGCATCACGGCCTCGTTCACTTTTTCATCCGACTCAGCGACGACTACTATCGGCGTGCCCATGGGAATCAGCACTCCCGCCCAAATGGCAAACTGACCTCCGAGTCCGATGTTGAGCGATCCGGGTATATGGCCCGCACCAAAATCTGCCGCGGAACGCACATCAAGAATTGTGTGTCCCTGATCAGCAAGTTCACTTACTTCTGATGCGGAGAGGGCTGCAGGCGGCGGCAGTTCTTCTAGCGCGTGCGCGCCGGTGCGATTGATCTCAGCGTCTTTTGAAAAGTATGCCGGCGCTTCAGCGAGATCAGTCGTCATCATCGTTACAAATTCGGCTCGCGGCATCGGCTTCAGCGCATAGTTAACCCGTCGTTGCTCTCCGATCGTGGACCATGTCTCCTTCGACATGTTTTTTCC
This sequence comes from Pyrinomonadaceae bacterium, assembly GCA_031366425.1. Classification (GTDB taxonomy): domain Bacteria; phylum Acidobacteriota; class Blastocatellia; order Pyrinomonadales; family Pyrinomonadaceae; genus PSRF01. The sequence goes on from JANLZV010000347.1 coordinate 9,040, forward strand.
GCACATCGAACCAGCGCCGTGTGCCGGGTAAACTTCCGTCTCATCCGGGAGCTGCAACAGCTTTTGGTGAAGCGTGTCGTACATCATTCCAGCCATCACTTGGGCAGTAAAACCCTTTCCACCAGCCAGATCAGGACGGCCCACGTCACCGACAAATAGACAGTCTCCGGTTAACACTTTCTGAGG
>JANLZV010000358.1:0-2271 GCA_031366425.1 Pyrinomonadaceae bacterium
TCAAACCAGAGGCCCGACCGTCAGGGAGGGCTTAAGTTCAAACCAGAGGCCCGACTGTCAGGAGGGCTTAAGTTCCAGGAATCGCTCGCCGGTTCATCGGAAAAGAGTGCCCTCCCTGACGGTCGGGCCTCTGCCATGTCAGTTTAGTCTTCAGCGAGCACAATAATCCGGTCACCCTTGCTGTAGGTAGTCTCAAGCGACTTCTTCGGATTGATCCTCACTCCATAGAATTTCCCCGGATCATAAGCCTCAGCCTGCAGTCGATACCCAATCGCCACCTGATTGCGCCGCCTTGCTGCTTCGACCACCGTGTAGAAGCTCAGCGGCGTATTCGTTTGCACAAACTCTTCCACCGGCTTGAGGTAAATTTCCGAACCATCCGGATCAAAGAGGTCCTGGAACACTAAGGAAAGCTCCGGGTTTTCCGAAATCTGCGACAGCATCAGGCTGATCATATTGTCGCTGACTACGAAATCGTCGGCGCGAGTTACCTGGGCTAGATCGCGATTCTTGATGTCGAGCATTTCGCTGACAATCGCCAGATCGACCCCTGACTTGTCGGACATATCACGCAAATGCAGCAGGGTGATCAAGGTGCGGGCATCTGCTTCCTGCGGGTCGCAAGCAACGGAACCCTCTTCAGCCGTGCTCAGCACGATAATGTGATCGTAGTTTTCGACCCCGATTGCTTCAAGTGTCTGCCGGTCTGTGGTGTCGCCGCGCCGAAAGGTGACTGCCTGGTTGCGCGGAGCAGGTTTTCCATCACCGTTTTCACTCAACCCCGGATGTTCGTCGGTGATGCTGGCGTCAACCACCGTGATGTCCGAACCCGCCGGCACGTAATTATCGAGTTCGCGGATAATCGAGGCCGCGCGTTCGTTCCAACCGAGCATGAGGGTGTGTTCGGCCGAAAGCGGCTTCGGTTCGGCCTTCTGAATCGCGCTCGCATCGACTTTGTGGTCGGTCAGACCGGATAGACGGATGGTGTCGTCGTCTTCTGAAATCACGATTAACGCGTCGCCGGTTTCAATCAGCGTTTCCATCGCGGGATTTAACTGCAGGCGTCCGTCGGCAAAACGGATTCCAATCACTGCGGATGTCTCATAAGCAACTAACGTCTCCGCAAAAGTCTTACCGTTAAGCGTCGGCTCTTTCTTGAAATAGATTTCGTCACCGCCGAAGTCGAGCAGTTCCGTATAGGCAACGGAGAGTCCCGACTGGCGACAGGTCTGGGCCATGATCCGCGCCGTCATGTCTCCGGCGAGGACCAGCTTCACTCGATCGCCGCTGATCATGCGGGCCACTTCGAAATTCTTCTCGTCGCGAATCACCGCTACCACATGCGGCAATTCCCGCGCATTCGCCCCAGCGGCTTTTGCGTTGTTGACTGCGCCGACGTCATTCGTCAGGGCGAGGATTGTCTTGATCACATGAAAATCAGGGTCTTCAATTTCGGGAGCGAGAATCACGATGGAGCGAGCGTTTTGGTGATTGGCGATCGCTAGGTCGTTCATATCGATTGGTGAGCCGGTGCGGCAGACGATGCGTGTATGTCCCGTCTTGCCAACCTTTGAACGGATCTCGTCCTGCATTTCCACCGTGTCCCTCTCAGCCAAAATCACGATGCAAGAACGCTTCTGGTTTTCATTGGCAGCGACAATTTCGGAAACCAGGGTGAACACTTGCGACGACCAGCCAAGGATCACCGTGTGACCCTCTTCGGCCACAAACGAGCGGCCCTTGCGCAACTGTTCCAACTTGCCTTCGATCCCGGTGGTCAAAATACCGATCAAGATACTGACGATGAAGATGCCGCCAAACGTGACCGTCAGCATGGCCAGGAGAAACGACCAGTGACCTTCATCGCCGCCCATCGTGCCCGGATCGAGTGTGCGCATGAGGCCGGCCCAGGCTACCTCGAGGAAAGTGTGTTTGCCTTCGGGCCCGATGCCCAGGGAAACCACGATCAGCGAGACGATCGCAATCAGGATGGCTGAGACAAAGAACAGCCAGCCGATCAGCGCGATCGGCCCTTTGGACATCATGTTGTCGAAGTGGTAACGCAGCCGGTCCTTAAAAGTTATCTTGCGCAAAAGTTGTTCTCCTGATTCTGGCTTGCTCAAAAGTTTACCAATTGAAAATTGCGAGGGCCTCTCATTAGCACCGTGGCTTCAGCCCGGTGATTCATGGACGTCATCGCACCCTTCAACCGTTTTAACGGTTTTCCGCGCCTTCGGTAAACCGTCGAAACGGTTAGGGGTTATTGAGTAT
>JANLZV010000035.1:0-6976 GCA_031366425.1 Pyrinomonadaceae bacterium
CGCCGGCTTCACGATCAAGCACGCGGTCGAACGAGGTCGGCTTCTACACCTTACTATTCCCATGCCGCGTCAGTTGCGGCTCTTCGACCACGCTGAAGATCAATATCGGGTTTGGAGTCTCGTGCGCTACTTCAAGTCTACTACTCCGCCAGGCGACAGTACCCCGGTATTTGAAGTCGGCGTGGCCTTTCTCGGTAAACATCCACCGCGAGGTTATCTCGAGGATCCGTCGAAGCGTTTCGACATCGGCGGTGTAGCGCCGGGGAGGTTGAGTGCGGCAGTAGAGTGGGAACCAACTGAGGTGGCGCTGACCGACAAGCGGACCGACACGCGCCACAACATTCCGGTCGATATGCTGCTGGAAACAATCAACGAATCAGGTGAGGTTGATTGCAGCGAATACACTGTGACTGAAAACATCAGCAAGAAAGGGGCGGCTCTGTACACCACGCTTTCGTTACCAGTCGGCAAATTCGTTCGACTTCGCAGCGAGCAGTTTAAGACGACCGTCCATGCGGCCGTGCGAGGTCATAGCATGGGCCCTTCTGGGGTGCCGAGACTCCACGTCGAGTTTATTGATCGCGAATGGCCGCTTTAGTAACGAAATCTTAGCAGCACACACGGAGACCAACTCGCCTGATCGTCTCCTGGCCGGGATTACGAGTCCAACCTCTTTGCTTCAAACTTCGAGTGAAAGAGAAAGATACATCAGCGCCGGAACAACCGGGAGCCGGATTGAAAACCACTGACGGATCCATACCACAGTGGATGATCGAACTGGCGCGCCCGGTCTTCACTATGAGCAGCCGGGTGTTCTGGCGAATCAAACTCAAAGGGGTCGAGAACATACCTCAGCACAGTGGACTGATCATCGCTGCCAATCATCAGAGTTATGGCGATCCGTTTTGGCTCTCAATCCCAGTCAAGAGACCTATTCGATTTCTGGCATGGAGTGAAGCGTTTCAGTGGCCCATGGTCGGCAAGGCGATTGGCTTGCTGGGCGCGTGGCCGCTTCATATCCAAGGCAGCGATCCGGCCACAATTCGTCGTTCATTAAACTGGTTGCGCGCCGGTGGCGTGCTCGTGATTTTTCCTGAAGGCGGACGCGGGTTGCCGGATGGCTCGATGATTCGGATGAAGGGTGGCGCGATCCGTCTGGCGTTGGAGTCGGGCGTGCCAATTCTCCCAATTACAATTCGCGGCGCCAATCGCGTTTGGCCTGCGGGAAGACGATTTCCGCGCCCCGGCAAAGTCGAAATTATTTATCATCCAGTATTCCACGTCGAGCAACTCCCCGGAGAGGACACGAGGGTTTGCGCTCGGCGTGAAACTGAACGGCTGGCCGGGATAATTCGTTCCGCCTTATAGGTCTCAGTTGGTGCCCAGCACGCGCATCATCGCTTCGTGGATCAGGCCGTTGGTGGCCAGCACTTTGGGAGTGTAGATATCCAGTGGCCCACCACCGAAGTTGGTGACCAGGCCGCCTGCTTCAGCAATCAAGAGTACGCCGGCTGCGGTGTCCCACGCCTTGAGCCCTTCTTCCCAAAATCCGTCGAAACGCCCGCAGGCAATGTACGCAAGGTCGATGGCGGCGGAGCCGTCGCGCCTAACCGCTTGGGCTTCCATGGTGAAGTTTGCGAAATCGCGGGCGAAGTTTGGCCGCTCGCGGACGTTGTACGGGAAACCCGTGCAGAGCATCGAGCTGTTCAGGTCCCCAACAGTTGAAACGTGAATTGGCCGCTCATTCAAAGTAGCGCCACCGCCTCGCTCGGCGGCAAACACTTCGTCGCGCGTGGGATCGTAAACTACGCCAAGCTCAAGCTGGCCTGCGCGCTCTACGGCAATCGAAACGCAGAAGCATGGATAGCCGTGGGCGTAATTAGTGGTGCCGTCGAGAGGATCGACGATCCACTTCCAATCGTTTCCCATCGTTACTTCAATGCCGCCGGTCACGCCCGACTCCTCGGCAAGGATCGCATGACGCGGATAGTGTGACTTGATGCGTTCGATGATCAACTTTTCCGAAGCAAGATCCGCTTCGGTTACCAGATCAATATCGCCTTTGTTTGAAACTTGAAGAACGCGGCCCATGCGGTCGGCCAAAACTCGTCCGGCATCGCGCGCTGTTTGAATGGCAAAGTTAAGCAAATAAATTCCTCTTCCAATCCGGTGCGAACGTCTGGCAAGAATATATCAAACTGATCGCGCTCGCGAACCTGGCCCGGCTGGGCCCCACTGGGGGTTGATCTAACTCTGGGCGTGGCTTCGGTAATATTTTTCTACCGAGGCCCGCCCTTTTTTGTCTCAAACCTTTGAGATGCTTCCCGTGCGCGTTATTCTACGCGGGAGAGTTACCACAAATTGTTCCTGCGCCCGGCAATGTTTTCGGAAAGTAAATAACCATGAAAAGACTAATCTCACTATCGCTTGCGATCAGCATCTTGCTGCCAGCCGGTTCGGCTTTGGCGTGGGGAGGTGACGGACATAAGACTGTCGGTAAGATCGCTTCGCTGCGCATTAAGTCGCGCACCGCGCGCGAAATTGCGAAGATCCTCAAGCCCGGCGAGACGCTCGCAAACATTGCTACCTGGGCCGACTCCGTAAAGGAGCGCGTCGGCCAAAATGATCCTGACCCCGACACCGACGCCTTTCTTCAGGACAAGTTGCACAACGAAAAAAATCGCGAGTGGCACTACGACGATTTGCCGCTGAATTGCCGCAGCTATCAAACCTGCACCGGCTTCACCGTCGAGCATGACGTCGTGCAAATGCTCAACGTCTGCATTCGCACCTTGCAAGATCATCCGAGCCCAAAGCATCCGCTCAGTAAACGCAATGCGCTCAAGTTGCTGGTCCATTTCGTGGGCGACATGCACCAGCCACTTCACGTCGGGTCGGGTTACATCGATGAGAGCCGGCCCGGTGGTCCGTTTTTGATTGCGCGAGATCCGGCGCTCATTAAGCGCAAGCATCTAAATCACGACAAGGGTGGAAATGATCTGGTGATCGACAAAAACCGGCAGAACCTGCATGGATTCTGGGACTTCGTGTTGGTGAAATCTCTGATGACTTCCACCGGACAGCAAACTCCCGACGCCCTCGGTGAATTTCTCCGGCAATCAGTGGCACCTGAAAATAATTGGAATCCGCGCGGGCCTTTGTCTTCGTGGGGCGCGCAATGGGCCACCGATTCATTGATCAGGTCGCGCACCCGGACGTACAAGTCAGTAGTGATTACCGGACGACGCACGATTCCCGAGTTGAGCGACGGACAACCGGTCATGAAAAATGGCCAACCCTCGATGCTGACGGTTTATGACGTCAACCGTTCGAGCGACTATGAAACGGTGAACCGCGAAGTCGTGCGACGGCAACTCGCTAAGGCCGGATTCCGCCTGGCCAAACTGCTGGATGCGATTTACGCGCGGTGAGGGGCCTTCAACATGGAACTATCAAACTCGCCCTGCCGTATTGCTGACTGCTGACTGCTGATTGCTGACTCGATTTGATAACTACAAATCTCAGCGGAAACTGGTATCGTGTGTCCGCACTCAAACTTTGATTGGAGGCTTAGTCTGTGAGAACAATTTCAAAATTCGTCCTGGTAGCCCTGTTTACCACTTTGACTGGCATTTGCGCGATCGCGCAAACCGCCCCCAACGCTATCACCCCCAGCAGCGTCGCCAGCCTGCCGGTAAGCGCGTTTCCCGCAAGCCCAGGGCCGAGTCAGGCTACGGTCAATTCACTCGCCACGCTTCCGGACGCCGACACACTTATCTACATCAACCCGCAACGCATCCTCAATGAAGTTGTGCCGAAGTTTATGCCGGCCAAAGACGTTGAAGAGATGCGCAAGAGCTTCGAGCAAGCCAAGCAAATGTCCGGTGTCGACCCAACGAAAGTCGATTATCTCGTGATCGCCACGCGTTTTAGAAAACCAACCGACGATCTCAATTTTCAGTTGCCGGAGTTCGTGGTAGTAACGAGCGGCGACTTCAGCGCCGAGTCTCTCATGACGCTCGCGCGGATGGCCTCTGGCGGCAAATTGCGTGAAGAGAAATATGGGACCAGAACCCTCGGGTTGATCACCATTGAGCCGCTGATGAAGGAAGCAGAAAAGAATCCCCTGCTCAAAGGTTTCGCCGAGATGGGAATTGTTATCCTTAACGGAAACACGATCGCTGCCGGCAGTCCCGGTTACCTGCGCGCAGCAGTCGATGCTGCCGACGGTAAGGATCGAATCGCGATGGATACGTTGAATTCGCTGGTGCGTGATCCAAACGCACTCATCAGCATCGCCGGTCAGCCATGGAATTCGTTTGCCAAGAGCTTCGGCATGATGGGCACGGAAATAAATCCGCGGGCTCCGCGTTGCGATATTAAGCAAGGCGACTTTTATGCGGCGCTAACGATGGACGCGACCAACTTTATGCTGCGCGGCGCCATGAACGCCGACAATCCCATCACCGCGAAGATCATGAGCAATCTCTTTGGCGGTTTCCTGCGTCAGGCGACGGCCGAAATAAAAGACCCGGTGGCCGGGCCTTTACTAAAAGGAATCGCGATCGTGGCAGAAGGTGACGAGGTCCTGCTTCGCGCCGATGTGCCGCAGCAGTTTGTGTCAGATATGATCAAGAAAGAAATGATGAGACCCAAGCCCGTGCCTGACGGTATGGGGAAACCGGACGACATGAAGGGCACCAAGCCCACGACCAAGAGGCGCCGTTCAAGACGCCGCGGCTAATGGTAGTTTGATGGATCCAATGTCATCAGCGGTCGCCGTGCTGACGGCGATGATCACACCCGCGGTGCTGATCTCCGCTTGCGGCAGCATGATCCTTTCCACTTCCACTCGTCTTGGCCGAGTTGTAGATCGCGTGCGCGGCTTGTCTGACAAGCTCGAGGAGCTGGCGAAGAAAGCAGCCTCCGAGTCCAGAGATCGACAGGCGGCAATCTTCGCGCAACTGGATAAACTCACCAGCCGCGCGCGCATACTGCAACGGGCCATGGTCTCTTTTTACCTTTGCCTGGGAATGTTTGTGGCCACGAGCGTGGCCATTGGGGTGGTCGCCATCGTAGGCAACAGCCGCTACACCATCATCCCGGTGATTTTTGGAATCATCGGCGCCTGCTTTCTTTTTTACGGCAGCATCCTGCTAATCTTCGAAGCGCGGCTGGCGCTGAGCACGATTCACGCGGAGATGGATTTCATTTGGTCGCAAACTACCAAAGTCGCCCCGGCAGATCTGGTAGAGCAACACAAACCTCACTTTGTGCACTTTCGCAGTCACGGTAGGTAAGATGGCCCACGTCGCAACACCGCCAACCAATCAGCCTTCATATTTGCGACTGCTCGAAAGCAAGGAGCTGGCGCGCCGCGTCGAGTCGCTCGAAGCCCTGCTCGAAAGTTGTACTGTTTGCCCTCGCGACTGCCTGAATAACCGTCTACAAAATGATATCGCTGCCTGTTATTCCGGCAGGCTTCCGATTGTGTCGTCGTACACCGCACACTTCGGCGAGGAACCCGCCCTCGTGGGGACTAAGGGCGCCGGCAATATTTTTTTCGGCAACTGCAACCTGCGTTGTGTCTACTGCCAAAACTTCCAAATTTCACAAACGCATAAACAACAACTCGCTAATGAGATCACCCACGAACGTCTCGCGGACATCATGCTCGAGCTCCAGGCGAAGGGTTGTCACAACATCAACTTCGTTTCGCCCACTCACTTCGCTCCGCAAATGGCCCGGAGCATTTTGCTGGCTGCGAATGGCGGGTTGAAGCTTCCGATCGTTTACAACACCAACGCTTACGACGCGGTGCCGGTGCTCCAGCTGCTCGACGGAATCGTTGATGTTTATTTACCCGATCTCAAGTATGCGGAGGACGAAGCCGGCTATCTTTATTCAAAAGTAAACGGCTACCAGGAACATGCCCGCCGAGCGATCCGGGAGATGTATCGCCAGCTCGGTGACGAACTCGTTTTCGGGGCCGACGGGGTGTTGCAGCGCGGACTGATCATTCGGCTGTTAGTTTTGCCAAACGATATCGGGGGGATACGCGAGTCGCTTGAGTGGATCAGAGATGATTTAAGCCCGCGCGTGGCCGTTTCGTTGATGGCCCAGTATTACCCTACGCATCAAGCGGCCACCAGCAAGCGCCATGTTTTGCTTTCACGCCGCATCAGCGAAGGCGAATGGCTGCGGGCGGTTAACGCACTGGATGAATTAGGAATGGAGACGGGCTGGATGCAGGAGTTTGACGACGCCGCTTATTACTACCGTCCGGATTTCGACAATCGCGAAACTCCGTTCAAGGACATTCGGGATTTTGGAAGCTAATCACGAGACTGGCCTCAGCTATGGTTTGCCAGGTCCAAGATGATGCGTTGTGTGTTCGGTGACAGAGGCTCGCCCCACCATCTGGTTTGCCGGCAGCAAGTCGTTGGTCACGGCTCCGGGAAGTTGGTTTGGGTTGACAGTTCCCTGCAGTCGCGCCTCCAGCTCTTTTTGCGAGCGGGCTTCTCCGGAGCGATCGGCCAACGACTTGCGCGGAATCGTAAAGGCCAGCCCATTGATGACCACTCCCACACCGACAAAAAATACCACCAGCCCAAGCGCGATAAACGGAATCAGATCGTGCGCTTCCAAACTCGCTAGAAAGATTGCAAGTGAGGCAGCAAGTCCAACCAGGGCCGTGATCACACCCGCGCGCACTCGTCGCAATCGCTTCTCTTCGGGCGACTCCAAAAACTTTTCCAATTGCGGCAACACATCCTCGGCCACATGTTCCAGCTCTTTGGTTGTCTGCGTTTGACGAATCCTGTCGGCGATGGCCCGGCTGATCTGCTCGCGCGCTGAAACCGCCGAAGCTGTGATCGTGTCAGGGCTTTCAAGGCCCTGCCGGACCACGCGTAGGTCTGTGCCGCAAGCGCGACAGTATTGGCTGAGTTGTCGTTCCTCTGAACCGCAGGTGGGA
>JANLZV010000376.1:0-7567 GCA_031366425.1 Pyrinomonadaceae bacterium
GTTGCGCAGGCCGTCGGCGGTGCGCGCCAGGTTCACCTGCGCGTCCTGTAGCTCGAGCAGCTCGACGATCGGCCGGCCCTGTGTCAGTCCGTGCCAGGCCAGCGTCACGCTCGCGCGGCGGGCGGCGAACAGCGGGTCCTCGCCGGCCCAGGATGCATTCGAGATGTGTGCATCGCGCACATGCAGCACCGGCTGCAGCGCCGACGACAGTCCGAGGTAGAGCGTGCCGAAGTGCACCTCGCGCTGCGAGCGCTCGGCCAGGTAGTGTTCGGCCAGCGGCCGCAGCCCGAAGCGGTCGAACAGCAGCAGCGCGACGACGACGGCGGCAAGGCCCGCGGCGACGCGGATGGCGATGCGCCGGCCGCGGGCCGGACGCGACCGCGAAATCGCCGATGCGTGCGGCCGGGCCGCGTCGCCGGCAGCCGCCGCAGTGGGCGACGCCGTGCCGCCGTCCGATCCGGGCGAGTCCGGCGAATCCGGCGGGCCCGACGGCGGCGGCAGGCTCACTTGTGCTTCGGCTTTCCCAGCTCGCGCCAACTCTTCTCGGCCACCTCGACGCCGTGCTTCTTCGCAGCGGCGAGGATGCGCTTCCAGGCGGCATCGCGGTCGGCGTCGCTGACGCCCTCGACCTGGTCGAAGCGCGCGATGGCGTCGCGCACATGCTCGGCATCCTCGAGCGGTTCCTTGCGCTGCTCGGGAAAGGCGAACCGGTCGTCGTCAAGCCGCTTGCGATGGGCGGCGTCGAGCTTGGTCATGGCATCGGTCTCCTCTGGCAGAGGCGGCGGCGCGACGGTGCAGCCGTTCGTGCGGCAACGACGTGGTTGCGTGACGGGCACCATAGCATCCGGCTCCGGCCGGGACGCAGGGGCGGGACATGACCGCAATGTCCGCAACGCCAAATCGATCCGTTGCGGCGACCGTCGTCGCGCACCCCTGGGAAGGCGATGCCGCCGGTGCGCTGCCGCAAGGCAGGCCGGCGGCGGTCGGCGGCGCCTGCCGGGCCGGACCGCCGCAAGCTCGGCGATCGGCACGACGCCTAGGCTGCCGCCCGACGCGGCGATCGTCGCGCCGCCCCGCCACCGTTCGGCCGGCAGCGGCGTGGCTGCCGGCTGCCCGGCGTCGTCAGACGCCTTCGAACTTGCGCTTGCGCTGCGCGGTGTAGGTCCACCACGGCGCCGGCGGCGCGCCGCGCATGAAGTCGGTGACGGCGAGGAAGGTGTCGAGCACGCACGGATCCTGGCGCCGGCCCGACTTCTCGCACAGCGCGCGGTACAGCGCGTAGCCGTCCTGCGCGGCGAGATCGCTGGGATGGGCGATGCCGATCGAGCGCAGGTCGCGGGCCAGCGCCGGGCCGATGTTCGGCAACTGCTCCAGCGTCTCGCACTCGCTGCGGCTCGCCGCCTTGCGCATCGGCTTGGCGCCGGACCATGATCGTGATCGTTGATCGTTGATCGAGCGGAACCGGCCCGGACTACTTAAACCTGAATCCGGTAACTTCAACCTTGATATTCGCGCGATCGTCTTTGTCCGTCATGCCTTCCAACATTATGTCGATCGGCATGGTGTGATTATTTTCCAACTCCGGCCGGTTAGTTGGGACTACTACGAAGGTTTTTTCGTTCACCGGTTTTCCCTGGTGATCCACCACCATTCCGCGCACTTCCAGTCCTGAAAGTGTCTTGCCCGTAAAGTTACGAACATTCGTGTGCAGGTTCATCACAATGTCGCCGAGCGCACGGTTGGATTGAGTTGCTTCCGGTTCATCCAAAACAATCTTCGACTGATACTGCGTAAACTCCGGCGAGCCGGCGCGGATCGCGCCATCGAGTGTCGGGTCAACCCGGACGCCGCTGCTCGCACGCATCAGGAAATAGAAAAACACCGCGATCAAAATCGCCGCCACTATCGCTACGGTGATGATCACTTTGCGGCGCGACTCGTCCTCTTCCGGAAGCTGTCTTTCGATTGTAGACATAGTTGTTAGGAAGGATTCTAGTGTTCTCGTAAACAAATTTGCAAACCGGTCGGAGGCTCGCGATCCAGTCTCTCAAATCAGTCTGCTTTCTTGCTTAGACAACCAGCCTGGCCGATATGTTTCAAGAGAATTCTTAATTGAGTGCGGTTAAGTAGGATCAATCGGCAAGACCGGTTTAGCGGCGTTGAGACAGGAGCCGCACCACCACCTCTTCAAGTTCCGAATAATCGATGGGTTTAGTGACATAAGCATCGCAGCCGGCGGCGAGTGCCTCGTTGTGAAAGTCGGCGCTGTCATGGGCTGAAACCGCCACGATCGGTACTCTTTCGAGGCCTGGCAACACGCGAATTTTGCGGGTCGCGGCGAGACCATCTACGAGGGGCAGGCTTAGATCCATCAAAATGATCTCCGGCCGAACCCGGGACGCCGCCGATACGGCTTCCTGGCCATTGGTCGCTTCAACCACTCGGAAGCCGCTCATTTCGAGCAACCGTCTCATCATTTGGCGATTGTCTTCGGTGTCTTCGACCAACAAAACCGTAGCTCCACCCGCTCGGTGTTCCATCGATACACATCCTTTTTCCTGGGTCGCCTGTAATTCTAAATTCACTGTGATGACGGCCTCCGTGTTTCATCAAGGCTGTATCACTAGAATACGCCAGCCTTTTTTGCTAAGATCGCGCACTGAAATACGACAGGTGCAAATACACGTGTCCGAGTTTAATCAGTACACACCGCTGGCTGCATCGCCGTTCCCCCAAGCGAGCCTGAGGAACTTTGACGAGGTCCGCTGAACCTAGATGAAGCCATTACAAGTCCAATCCGAAGATAATCACGCCCTGGTCGCCCTGGGACATGCCTCGGTCCAGATAGTTCACGATCTCAAGAATCAGCTAAACGGTCTCAAACTCTATGCCACGTTTCTCCGGAGGCGAATGGAGAAGACCGAGCGGCCTGACGATGAACTCGACACCATCAAGAAACTGATTGCCGGACTAGACCGTACTGCCGAGGATTTGTCGATGATTTCCGATTACGGCTCGCCTGTTCACATCAAGCCGCAACCGGGTGTTGACCTGGAACGGGTGATGGCTGGAGTGGCGGCCAACTTGAATGCGCGGCTGAGTAGCAGCCCGCGGGCCACTGGCGCCCTCGCGGGTCCGATTGTGATCGACGCCGGCACCGCGCCGTTGATTGGCGAGTTTGATTTCACTTTGCTTGGGGAGGCCCTGCAATCGATCACGAATGGGGCCTTGCGGCTGATGAACGGCAAGGCCCACAACGGGGCGCTCAATGTTCGTCTTCGCGAAGAATCAAACGGATCCAGCCGTCAGGGCCTGATTGAATTGGAAACGATCGTCGAGTTAACTCACGATATTTTTCATTCGTTTGCGGGGACCGAGGCCATCCGAATGTCGCTGGCCGCAAGGATCATCGAAGCACACGGCGGCACCGCGGAATGCGAAGCGGGAAAGTTGCGTTTGCAGTTACCGCTCTCCAGGTAGCAATTAGTAACAGCAGTTAATCAACCCAAGGGTCGTTCGAGGGAGGACAGTGCGTGGAGAAAAAGGACGTAAGAATTCTAGTAGTCGACGATGAGCCCATGATGGCGGATTCCCTAAAAAAGAATCTCGTTGAAGAGGGCTATTCGGTCGACACTGCGGCTACCGGCGCGGAAGCAATCGAGTTGTTTGATCAGGGCGGACATCATCTGGCGATCTGCGACCTGCAACTTCCCGACATGAATGGCCTTGAGGTGATGCGCCACATGAAAGACGCGCGGGCGCTCACGGAAGTGATCGTCCTCACCGGCCATGCGACTGTCGCTAAAGCGGTGGAAGCGACTCGGGCCGGCGCGTTCGATTTCGTTGAAAAGGACAACTTCGAATTTGAAACGCTGCAACGTCGGATTGAAAATGCACTGAAGCAGCGAGAGCTGGTTACTGAAAACGCAAACATGCGCCGTCAGCTATCGACCCGTTCCGAATATTTCAACATTATCGGCTCCGCAAAGTCGATGCAGACGATCTATGAAACCATCGAATCCGTAGCCAAGTCGGACGCGAATGTATTCATCGTCGGCGAATCAGGGACCGGCAAGGAACTAATTGCCAACGCCATTCATTATCAGTCGCTGCGTTCGAAGAAGCCTTTTATTAAAGTTAACTGCGCCGCATTGCCGAAGGAACTGATCGAATCGGAACTCTTCGGCCACACCAAGGGCGCATTTACCGGAGCACATGCCGACAAGGAAGGTCTGGTTCAACACGCCGCGGGTGGTTCGCTGATGCTTGATGAAATTGCCGAGATGCCGGTTGAACTGCAACCGAAACTCCTGCGCGTGTTGCAGGAACGCAGCTATCGCAAGATTGGTTCAGAGAAAACTTACGCGGTGGACTTTCGACTGATCTCGTCCACCAACCGCCCGCCCGCTGATGCAATTCGAGACGGACTGCTGCGCGACGATCTCTTCTATCGCATCTCCACGATTACGATCCACGTTCCACCTTTGCGAGATCGCAGCGAAGACATCCAACTTCTGACCGAACACTTCCTGCACATGTACGCCCAGAAATATGATCGGCAAATTGCTGGAGTTTCCCAAGCCGCTTACCAGCGTCTGTTTAGCCACGGCTGGCCCGGCAACGTTCGCGAGTTACAAAATGTACTCGAGCGCGCCGTTTTGCTGGCCAAGGGATCTCGCATCGAACCCGTCGACCTGCCATTCGACAATGGCTCGCTGCCAGAAGGCGCGCCGGCCGGCGCTACCTGGGACGTGCCGCTTAACATGACCCTGGAAGACATTGAGCGTCTCGTGATCGAGAAGACGCTGCAGCGCACGAACGGTAATAAGCAGGCTGCAGCGAACCTGCTGGGAATTTACCGCCCGCGCCTTTACAGCAAAATTCGCAAATACAATATCGACGTCACGTCACTCAATTCGGCCTGATCTCATTGCAATGTGGACGCGCCTGCGACCTCAGCCTCACCTGCGCGTCAGGAGTAAGGCCAGGTCTGCACGCCGATGAAAGTTATCAAGGATCAACCCCAGATTCAGGATCGCTTGCAGAGCATCGATGCCTTGCGCGGCGTCGCTGCCCTCGGGGTCGTGCTCTACCACGCGGTCATGCAGACTAGCAGCGCCGTGCCCGGAAATCTTTTCCGGTGGCCCGTTAGGCTGATCCAGTTTCTCAGCTCATTTGGTTACATCGGCGTCTTCCTGTTCTTCGTCATTTCCGGATTTTGCATCCATTTGAAGTGGGCTAAAGCACGCGCTCACGGCAGCGCCTACCGTCTGAACTTCGGTGAGTTCTGGAAAAGGCGCCTTCGCCGGCTCTACCCGCCTTACCTGTTTGCGCTCGCGATTTTTTTCCTAATGGCGGCGCTATCCACCGGAATTGACGTCACGCATTTCTTTGTTTACGACGTCGTGATGCATTTGTTGATGCTTCACAATCTCGACCCGCACACGTGCTACAGCATCAACGGCGTTTTCTGGACGCTCGCCGTTGAGGAGCAACTCTACCTCGCTTATTTTTTGCTGCTTTTTCTGAGGGCCCGTTGGGGATGGACCGCGACTCTGGTCATCTGCGCTCTCGCGCGCCTGGGCTGGTTTTGGTTTAGCCACGCGATGTTTGTCGGCGCCGGCATCGGCGTGCCGGTACCCGAAGCGGCTGCTTCGCATTGGTTCACCTGGGCCTTGGGAGCGCTGGCGGTGGAGGCGGCTTACGGCTTAGTCAAACTACCGAAGTGGTGTCGGAATTTATGGATTGGCGGCGCAGCTCTCATACTCGCTTCAGCCACTTCGATAATCCTCCCGGCCACTCAAAAGGACACCTTGCCACACGACCTCGCCTGGTTGCTGATGCATCCGGCATGGGGACTCGGCTTCTTCATCCTGGTAAATCGCGCGGTGCAAATGGAACACGCCTGGGCCAGGCAACTGCGAGAACCCCGAATAGCCTTCAAGTTGGTGTCAGGCGCAGCCACCATTGGAGTCTTTTCCTATTCACTCTATCTGACGCATGAGTTGGTGATTATGCAGTCGTGGTGGTTTGTGTTCGACGGGATACCGCCAATCCTGAATACGATCCTGATCGTCGTGCCGGCTACGGTCGTGTTCGCCTGGCTATTTTTCCAGTTTTGTGAAAAACCGTTTATGAGGAAGGTGGCGCGGAGTCCGTTAGAGAAATCCCTGGCGGAGGAAATGGGCCCGGAAGAATCGTCGCCAGTTTTCACTCAAGCTCTTCCCGCGGTCGCAGACGAAGCGTAAGAATCCGCTCGGAGCGCGGGCACCCCGCCCGCTTTGCGGTGTTGCCCCCCGGTTGAGTCTGAGTATTTTGTGAGTTCCCTTGGCGTCTGATCAGATCACTTCGTAAGTCGCAACGCTGGTCGGCGTTTCAAAACATCGAACCTTAAAAATCTGTACGCGATCATCCCCCACTTTCGAGGCCACGCGTTCCAAAATATACTTCGCCAGGTTCTCTGCCGAAGGTTGCAACTCCACAAACGGTTCGAGCTCGTTTATATTTCGGTGGTCCAGATACTGCACCACTTCATCCGCCGCCGCTTTTAACTCGACGAAATCCACCAGCAGTCCAATGTTGTCGAGTTCCCTGCCGCGAGCAAAAATCTCGATTCGATAATTGTGGCCGTGCAGATTTTCACACTTGCCTTTGTAACCACGCAGTTGGTGCGCACTCGAAAAATTGCGCTCGATCATTACTTCAAATTGTCCGGGCATTAGTCGTCCTCACGTGTCTCCTCGGGCTATCGAGTCAAAACCTCATCAGCTTCAAACATTTGCGCGAGCTCAGCAATATCGCTGGTGATCCGGCATTGCGGCAAGCTCTTCAAAAACAGGCGGCCATAACTCTTCGATTTCAAACGCGGATCAAGCACCGCGAGCACCCCGCGATCACTCGTGCTCCGAATCAATCTTCCGAGTCCCTGCTTCAAACTAATGATCGCCTGAGGCACGCTGTACTCAAAAAAACTCGAACCGCCCTCGTCTTCAATATAACGTTGCCGCGCGGCCACAATCGGATCCGTTGGCACTGCAAATGGCAGCTTATCGATGATCACGCATGACAGTTGCTCGCCGCGCACGTCAACGCCCTGCCAAAAACTCGAGGTCGCAAACAGCACCGCGTTTGGCGTTTGGCGAAACTGATCGAGCAACCTTCCTTTGGCGGCGGTGCCTTGCAGGAAACATGGAAAGTCGAGCTCCGGCATTGCCAACTCGTAAAGCGATTGCATTCCGGCGAGGCTGGTTGAAAGCACGAAAGCGCGTCCGTTAGTCGCGTTAACGATCTTGATTACTTCATCCGCGGCCGCTTCGGCCCACTCGCGCGAACGCGGATCAGGCATCTTTGACGGCAGATATAAAAGGGCCTGCCTTTGATAGTCGAAACTCGATTCGGCGATTAAGTCTGTCGCGGAATTCAGCCCCAGCCGTTCGCGGATAAACGAAAAGTTGCCGGCGCTCGACAGCGTCGCCGAGGTCAATACTACTGTGTCCACCTTTTCAAAAAGTTTGTCTTCCAACAATCCTGACACATCGATCGGCGACGCGCGTAGAAATATTCCGCG
>JANLZV010000378.1:0-4950 GCA_031366425.1 Pyrinomonadaceae bacterium
TCAGATTTGTTGGAGAAATGTTCGTCGTGAGAGCCTAGCTGATTGAAAGTTGTAACGCAAACCATGCGTTTTCGTGGGGCTGCCTAAATCCGCTCAACCACCAGCGCGCTGTTCTTCGATCCAAACCCAATACAGTTGCAAAGCGCCACGCGCACCTCGGCTTTCCTCGCTTCGTTCGCCACGTAATCAAGATCGCATTGGGGATCGGGCTCGTCGAGATTGATCGTCGGCGGAATAACTCCGGTATGGATCGCGCAAAGCGCAGCGCCTAACCCTGCCGCGCCGCTCGCGCCCTGCGGGTGTCCGATCTGTGATTTCGTAGCCGACATCGGCGTCTTCGCTGCGTTGCCATCTAACGCGAGCTTGAGTGCGCTCGTCTCAATACGATCGTTTAGCACAGTCGACGTCCCGTGCAGATTTACGTAATCAACGTCTGCGGGTCTCCGACCGGCATCTTCGAGCGCCAGCTTCATGGCGCGCGCGGGCTCGTCGCCGCTCTCTTCCAGCCGTACGCGATGATACGCGTCGCAGGTAGCACCGTATCCGGTGATCTCCGCGTAGATCCTGGCGCCGCGATGGCGAGCCTGCTCAAGTTCCTCCAGCACGTAGATCCACGCGCCTTCACCCAAAACAATGCCGGAACGATCGCGAGAAAACGGACGCGAAGCGCGATGCGGTTCATCATTGAAATCGTTGGTCAACACCGTCATGAGATTGAAGCCCGCCAGAATACCAGGTGCGATTGGCGCATCCACCCCGCCCGTCAACATTGTATCTACGCGTCCGAGCGCGATGTGTTGGGCCGCGTAAGCAATTGCGTCTGTCGAACTCGTGCAGCCAGTGGAAACAATGTGCGAAAGACCGCGCAGGCCAAATGCCATCGACAACTCGCTCGACAAACCGCCGTGGGTCGATGATGGAATCGTGTAGACACTGGCTTTCGTGGTTGAACCATTGAACCAATAGGCATACTGCTGTTCAGTAAAAGCCAACCCGCCGCCGCCGGTCCCCAGCACTACGCCGATCGCTCGCCGTTGTTCTAACGACAGCGCGTCTGTTTGCAGATTCGCGTCAGTCAAAGCTTCGCGCGCCGCAGCCAGCGCGAGCGGAACCGTTCGCGGCACATGCTTTCGATCTTTTGGATTGAGCTCGGCTTCCCAGTCGAAGTTTTGAACCTGGGCAGCAATTTTTACCGGGGATTTGGAAACGTCGAAAGTATCAATGCGGCGGACTCCGCTCTCGCCGTTAATCAATGCTTGCCAGTACGCAGGTCTCCCGATGCCGATAGGTGTGATACAGCCCATGCCGGTGATTACTACACGGCGCGGAGGAAACTTGCTAAACATCGGATTCACCTGTCACGGGCGTAAGGTTGCTTATTGCGAGCACACAATACCATGAGGACAAACCACAAAGACACAAAGGCACGACGACTAGAAACTCCTGAACAGGTTTTGTGTCGTCATGCCTTTATGTTTCGTTTGAAGGGCTCTGTCCGGAAGATCGTTCTAGCTACCGACCGGAGTCCCGCATTCGTTGCAAAACTTCGAACCACTCGGCACCTGCACTCCGCACTTGGCGCACGGAGCGGTTTGTCCGGCGACTTCTATCTTCGCCCCACAATCGCTGCAAAATTTTGCCGCCGCCAGATTTGCAGTTCCACACTTCGCGCAGTCCACTTTGGCTGCTGCGGAAACTGCACCTCCCGCTGACTGCTGCGACTGCTGAGACTGATTCATCGCGTTTGACATGGCGCCGGCCATCGCATTTCCAATCGCGAAACCTGCGCCAAGTCCAGCGCCCGTGGCTGCTCCGCCGCCGCCAGTATTCTGCGCGGCGTCGCGCATGGCGTCGGCCGCCTGAAACTGCGCATATCGACCGACATCGCCGATCACCCCCATAGAGGTTCGCTTGTCCATCGCGGCTTCCACTTCCGCCGGCAGGGAAATATTTTCGATCAAAAACTTCGTTAGCTCAAACCCGAAGGCCTTGAAGTCGTCAGCCATTTTGACCCGGCTAAACTTGCCGAGCTCATCGTAGTTTGAAGCGAGATCCAGGGCCGCGATCTTTGATTCGGCGAGCGCGTCGCTAAATCCGCTGACCAACGTTCGCTTGAGTTGACCCTCAATGTCTTCGGTAACGAAATGCGCGTTTGTGCCCGCCACCTCTTTGATGAAGGCCGCTGGGTCGCTCACGCGAATCGAGTAAATTCCGAAAGCGCGCAAACGCACCATCCCGAAGTCGGTATCGCGCATCATCACCGGATTTGAAGTTCCCCATTTTAAATCCGTGAACTGCTTGGTGTTGACGAAGTAGACCTCGGCTTTGAAGGGCGAGTTGAAACCATACTTCCAAGCGCCGAGCTTAGATAGGATTGGAGTGTTGCCGCCGTCAATCGTGTACATCCCAGGGGTAAACACGTCGGCGATCTGACCTTGGAAAACAAAAACGGCCGCCTGCGACTCACGAACAATTAGCTGAGCTCCATTCTTAATTTCCTGGCCCTGTACCGGAAAACGATAGAGGATCGTGTTGCCCGAATCGTCAAGCCACTCGATTACTTCAATGAATTGAGATCGGATCGCGTCAATAATTCCCATGTTGTTCCTCCAGCAGTTGGCTTAATACAAATCTTACCGAGCGACTAATACGATGCAAACGTTATCGGGGTTCGCACCTCGCTTTCGTCCACAAGAATATTGCACAAATGCACGAGGCTCGCCAAGCGACAACGCCAATTCAGGCCTGGCACAAGTGCACTTCTGAGGTCACCGCCGAGATCATGCGCCGGGTTGGAGCCTGATGCGGCGCCGCTCGTAAGCCCAGACGATGAGCAGGACAGTTAGCCCGCCGATGAAATCAATCGCGCTGTCATAAATCGAAGCGGTCCGAGTAGGGACAAAGCTTTGGTGAAATTCGTCTATCAACGAGTAAACCAGAACCAGCAGAGTCGCCCAGAGGAACCAATGCCGGCGAATAAATGACAGCGACGACGTCATGAACGTGCGACTCGCCAGCAGCGCCAGCAAACCATACTCGGTGAAGTGGCCCAGCTTCCGCAGGATGAAATGAATCGTTGCGAGTTGGGCTTCGGTCAGATCCGGCTTCAACCACAAGAGCAACGGGCCCAGGACTCGGGAAGTGTTAAGCGAGGAAAAGTCATTGGTCGAGGCGTAGGAGATGAAGATCATCCAAAGGACCAGTGGTCCATAACGAAAGATTCGTTGGCTGGTGGAAGTTTTTCGCGGCTGCAGGTCGCGGCTTGAGCTTCGATTGTGCATTAGCTCCTGAAACCAAAAAGGGAAGCAGCATCTGCTGCTTCCCCTGCCAACTCGTGATGAACTGTGGCGATGATCAACGCACTACAATGCGGCTGCGCCTGACACAACCTCAATAATTTCATTTGTGATCGCGGCCTGACGGACGCGATTCATATTGAGCGTCAATGAATCAATCAATTCGCGGGCATTTTTGGAAGCTGAATCCATCGCGGTCATGCGAGCGCCCTGCTCGGAAGCGACCGACTCGAGGAGCGCGCGAAAGATTTGTGTTTCTACCAGGCGCGGCAAAAGTTGCGAGAAAATCTCCGCCGCGGGCTGTTCGTAGATGTAGTCCACGAGGTTCTGCGGTTGCGCCGCATCGGGAACCTCTTCAACTGAAGACGCGGCCCGCGCCACCGGCAAGAGTTGTTCGGTAACTACGCGTTGCTGTAGCACCGACTTAAATTCGTTGTAAACCAAAAAGGCTTTGTCGATGCCTTCGTCTTCGGTAAATCGTTTGATGACGTCGCGCGCAATCTCAAGTGCTTCTGAAAAATCCACCCGCCCTTTGCCGGTGATACCAATATATTCGCCCGCCATGTTTGCGCCCCTACGGCGAAAGAAATCCCGACCCTTGCGACCGACCGGCAGGATCTCGATTTGCTTGTCAGGGTTTGTGGAGATGAAGGCCTGTCCGGCTTTGATTAGATTCGTGTTGAACGCCCCGCACAGTCCCTTGTCTGCAGTCACCAGCACGAGGAGATAACGCTCGTCGCCGCGCGCGTCCAGTAACGGATGATGAAAATTTTCATCGGTGCGTTCTGCGAGTCCAGCGAGGACTTCGGTCATCTTGTTGGCAAACGGCCGAGCGGTCACCACGCGGTTTTGCGCGCGCTTCAGCTTCGCAGCCGAAACCATCTTCATGGCCTTCGTGATCTGCTGCGTGTTCTTAACCGACTTGAGCCGGCGACGAATGTCTAAAAGATTGGGCATTTATAATCAGCGCTGTCGCGGGTAACAGCTGGACTCTACTCCGGAGTTAGGCAGTGGCTCCGGCAACGGCCGCGGCCGCTCTTTCGTTCCAACCCTCTTTAAAGTCTGACAACGCCTGTTTGAGATCCGAAAGAATTTCTTCCGTCAGACTCTTCTTCTCACGGATGCTTTGCAGCAAGCCCGGGTGCGAATTCTCGATGAACTTCAATAACTCCGCTTCGAACCGGCGCACGTCGTCTACAGCTACATCATCGGCGTAACCATTGCTGGCCGCCCAAATCACGAGAATCTGGTTTTCCACATTCATCGGCTGATACTGAGGTTGCTTCAGGATTTCAACCAGACGCTGTCCGCGTGCCAGCTGGTCCTGTGTAGCCTTATCGAGATCGGAACCAAACTGGGCAAACGCCTGCAACTCGCGAAATTGCGCGAGGTCGATTCGCAGCGTTCCTGCCACTTGCTTCATGGCTTTGATTTGGGCCGAACCACCGACGCGCGAAACACTGTTGCCGACGTTGATCGCCGGACGAATGCCGCTGTTGAAAAGATCTGCTTCGAGAAAAATTTGACCGTCAGTGATCGAGATCACGTTGGTCGGAATATATGCGGAGATGTCACCGGCCTGAGTTTCAATGATCGGAAGGCTGGTCAATGAACCACCGCCCTTGGCATCGGACAGTTTCGCGGCGCGCTCGAG
>JANLZV010000379.1:0-4277 GCA_031366425.1 Pyrinomonadaceae bacterium
ACCGGAGTTATTCCGCCGACGATCAATCTCGACGAGCCCGATCCCCAATGCGATCTTGATTACGTGGCGAACGAAGCGAGGAAAGCCGAGGTGCGCGTGGCGCTTTGCAACTGTATTGGCTTTGGATCGAAAAACAGCGCGCTGGTGGTTGAGCGGATTTAGGCAGCCCCACGAAAACGCATGGTTTGCGTTACAACTTTCAATCAGCTAGGCTCTCACGACGAACACTTCTCAACAAATTCGAGTTTTGGATCCCTATGTCAACGCTAACTGAACAGCTAATTTTAGACGCACTACGTCAAATCATCGATCCCGATCTGCACAAAGATATTGTCACCCTCGGTTTCATCAAAGACCTGACGATCAATGGCGGCGACGTTTCGTTCCGAATCGTTCTGACGACGCCCGCGTGTCCCGTAAAAGCTGAAATGGAAAGCCAGGCACGCGAGTTTGTCGGCGCATTGCCCGGCGTCACTTCAGTTAACGTGACGATGGATGCAGAGGTCCCGAAAGGCCGCGGCATTGGAGATAAGCTCGCGATTGATGGCGTGCGCAACATCATTGCTGTTTCATCGGGCAAAGGCGGGGTCGGCAAGTCGACAGTGGCGGTCAACCTCGCGGTTTCCCTGGCGCTCGATGGCGCGCGGGTTGGCGTGATGGACATTGACGTCTATGGCCCAAACGTTCCGATCATGTTGGGCGCTGCCGATGCCCGACCGGAAGTTGAACTAAACAAGCTGGTTCCGATTGAAGCTTACGGCGTGAAACTGATGTCGATGGCATTGTTGCAACCGGGCGACAAGCCGATGATTGTGCGCGGCCCAATTTTGCATGGCCTCGTGAAACAGTTTTTATCGGATGTGAAATGGGGCGAACTCGATTATTTAATTGTAGACATGCCGCCAGGCACTGGCGATGTGCAGTTATCGCTCGCGCAGCTAGTTCCAGTTCAAGGAGCGGTGTTAGTGACTACCCCGCAAGATGTGGCAATTGCTGACGTGCGTCGCGCGTTGCGCATGTTTGAGACTGTCGCGATCCCGATTCTTGGCATCGTTGAAAACATGAGTTACTTCATCGCACCTGATACCGGAACGCGTTACAACATTTTCGGCGAGGGCGGCGGACAAAAACTCGCGGAGACCTACCACGTGCCGCTCCTCGGCTCGATTCCGCTCGGCCAGGAAGTCCGGGAGGGCGGCGACAAGGGTGTGCCGGTAGTTGTGAGCCATCCGGATTCGCCCCAGGCAAAGGCATTTCGGGCGGTGGCTGAGGAAGTGGCCCGCTATGTCTCGATCGAAGCCATGAAACCCGAACTTGTCGTTTTGGGAAAAGGTCAGTAGACTGGAAATCGCGATTTTTGATCTGTGATTTTCGATTTCCAGACGTTACAAAAGTCGAAGTTTAGACACCAATAATCGAGATTCATTAGGAGAAAGAAAGATATGTCGACCCAAACATTAAACCCTGAAGCCCCGGCCGTGGCCACGAGTGCCCCAGCGATGACGCTCCACGTTACGGATAGCGCGGTTGTGGAAATCAAGAAGTTTATGGAGAGCGAAGAGGGATTACCTGAAACTGCGGGTCTTCGGGTTCGCGTTGTCCCAGGCGGTTGCTCGGGTTTCCAGTACAGTCTGAACATCGAAGAGGATTCGCGACAGGGCGACTTCATTTTGGACGAAAAGGGCGTGAAGCTTTTCGTCGACATGTTTAGCGGTCAATATTTGAATGGCGTGCAGATCGATTACGTCAGCAGCGTCATGGGTGCGGGCTTTACGTTTACCAACCCTAACGCGACGGGTAGCTGCGGTTGCGGCACCTCGTTTACAGCCTAGATCGCTCACGGCAATAGGTAACGCGATTTGAAGGCGCGGTGGGGAGGCAAGGAGTTTCAAACTCGACAGCCTCTTCGCCGCGCTTTTGTTTTGTTTGCTTATGTTCCAGATTACTCAAGCGCAGCCTGACCAAATCGAAGATGCGCGGGCGCTGTTTCGGGAGTATGCGGCGTGGCTGGGATTGAATCTCTGTTTTCAAAATTTCGATCAGGAACTTGCTGGACTGCCCGGCGACTACGCGCCGCCGACTGGACGTTTGTTACTGGCGATGAAGGACCAGGAAGTGGCCGGCTGCATCGCCCTGCGCAAGATTGGCGACGGCATTGGCGAGATGAAACGCCTTTACGTGAGGCCTGACTTTCGCGGCCACGGTTTAGGACGCATGCTAACCGAGACGATCATCGAAGCGGCTCGCGCGCTCGGCCACCAAAGGCTGCGGCTTGACACTCTGCCGGGCAGGATGGACCAGGCGATCGGCATGTATCGTTCGCTAGGCTTCAGAGATATAGAAAAGTATTACGACAATCCTTATGACACGGCTGCTTACATGGAGCTGGTGCTGGATCAACAGTAAACCGATCCATTTCCTAAACCTCATTCGCGATTCAAGTATGGTTGGTTAGGGGGAATGGCTCGCGTTCCTTTCCTCCGCTTGCTCAAGTCCTTCAGTTATGCCAAATTCCCTTCTCAATCAAATTGATCGACGGAGTTAGACTCATGCCTATTATCGAAGCCCAAATCGCAACCGGAGCGCAGACTATTGACGCTCCGCAAGGAAAGAAACTGGTGCTGGCACTCGAAGACGCCGGCATAGACATCCTGCATCGCTGCGGAGGAAACGCCCGCTGCACCACCTGCCGCGTTGAAGTTCTGGCGGGGGATCCCGGTGAAATGGGCGAGATGGAGAAGAACCGTCTCGCGATGGAGGTGGGCTTGGACGATCACGTGCGCCTCTCCTGCCAGATCCGCGTCAATGATAATCTGACCGTAAAGGTCATCAATCAGGCGAGTGTCAAAGGCATGGATGCGGGTCCGCGGCCCCTGGATGAATAAGTAAAAGATGCATTGGTAAGCTGTGAGTTCGAAACACGAATGTCCGGCTTTGCAGAAGCCGGGGATTGCGTCACGCTCCGCTCTGGGTGTAATCTTCGCGCGTATTCAAACATGTAAGACAGGCATCCGCCTGTTTATTAACTAATCGACGATCGAGGCAGGCAGCAGGCCTGTCCTACACGACGGAGGTTCCGAATGTTTATCGAGTCAACTGTTCATCTCCCCATCAGTCTGGCTATGTTTCAAGACGTCTTTCACGCGCCAACCAGCGCCGAAGTGGTGCTAAGGATCGTGTTGCGCTGGGCCCACTTTGTCGCAGGCATCACCTGGATCGGCCTGCTCTATTTCTTCAACCTGGTTAACGTCCCGGTCCAAAAAGGCCTCGATGCCGATACGAAAAAGAAAGTGAACCCCGATCTGCTCGGGCGGGCGCTTTGGTATTTTCGTTGGGGCGCGGTCGTTACTGTTTTGGCCGGCCTCGCTTACTTCGCGATGTACACGCTCAAAGGCGATGTGAACAACGCCAACACGATAGGCGGGGGAAACATCAACTTATGGTTTGTGCTGGGCGCATGGTTGACCTATCCAATCGTGCTCTTCGTGGTTGAGTTTTTGATAATTAAGAAGGTGCCGGCGTTAATTAAAGACGGACGGCTGTACGCAGTTGTAATGTTCATTTTAGTGGCGTTCGTCACCTGGGGGTTGGTCAAGTTCTTTGGCGGCATGCTGACAGCCGGCGGTGAAAGTTGGGCGAGCAATAAAACCTACTCAATTGGGATCGGTGGCGCTTATGGCATCGTGATGCTTTTGAATGTCTGGGGAATTATCTGGCCGAACAACAAGCGAATCATTGCCGCTACCGCGGGCACCGGACCCGCCGCGGCGCCGGAATTGGCGCGTCAGGCCTTTATCGCGTCGAGAACGAATGCCTGGATGTCCTTGCCGCTGCTGCTGTTTATGGGAACAGCGCATGGCGACTGGGTAATTTTCGGAAAATAGCTCAAGAGGGTCTTGGGAAATAAGGGTAGCGGGCGAGATGAAATTCTTGCCTGCTGCCTTTTGCTTTGCGCCCTCCCGCCACACTAAATCCTCAGCATCTCCACCGATTCGTCACACCGGCGCGCGATAGTTCAAAAGTAGATTCGGATTCAAGGATTCAACGGGCAGCAGTAAAAGTAAGGAGATAGTTATGACTTCAAGTTCGGACCAAGGGTCCTACAAACCAAGAGAGTTCAACCTCAGTGGCTTGCAAGGTATTTCCGATGAGACGCTCGAGATGCATTTCAAGCTTTACCAGGGCTACGTGAAAGAAACCAACAACCTGACTGAGAAAATTTCAGAATTTATCAAAGACGCCAAAGTGGACCAGGAAGAGATGCCTGCCTATTCCGA
>JANLZV010000386.1:0-11924 GCA_031366425.1 Pyrinomonadaceae bacterium
ATAGGGATTTAAGACGATGGTTGGAGTAGAGAGATCTGAATATGCCCGTCTCCGCTCAATGATCTCGGGCTTGCGCGCCAAGATGCTCAAGCTGTTGGCGTGTGATTATCACTTGCGGATTCTTGTCACCGAACCTGCGCGTGTAAAACTCATATCTTTTCAGCAGCAATGGCTTGGCTTCAGCCTCACGATGCATTACGACCAGAGCTTCGCCTAATAGCCCGTCGTCCTGGTATCTGGCTTCGTCGGGGAGGTTATTGAACAGCGTGAGGGCTTCTCGCAGAAAGATGGCGGCGCGGGCGGGACGATTAGTTTTGGCGTGAATCAAGCTCAACAGGCTCAATCCCTTTAACTGGTAACTAGAGTCGCGCGGCGCGCCTCGGTGCAGCAAGTCGAGCGCAGCAATAGCGTCTTTTTCGGCCTCCGCGTATGCGCCTTGAAGGCAAAGAATCTCCGCGAGCGTAAGCAGGAGATTAATGTGTTGCGGGTGATTCTCATTATGGGTCTGACGCGCGCCGTTGAGCGCTTCGCGGAACTGCGCTTCGGCGTGCTTATACTCGCCCTTATAAAAGGAAATGCGTCCCAGGTGTTCCAGCCACCCAGGTGATAGTAGTTTGCTGTTCGGCATGCGACTGGAGGTGGCGAGTACAGTTTGATACAAAGTTTCGGCCTGGCGCAGATCTCCTCGCATTTCATAAACCGTGCCGAGTCTGCTAAGCAGCGTCAGTGTCAGCATATGCTCGTCGCCGTATTTTTTCCGGGCCATTTCCAGACCCTCTCGCACAGCTTGTTCGGCGGCCACCGTCTCGCCCGTGCCACTCAAATAACCGGACAAGTCTGCCAGGAGATAAGGGACGTTGGCATTGTTCGGATCAACCGCGTGAAATAAGTCGAGCGACTGACGATAAAGCGCGAGGCCACTGGATGCGTCGCCGGTACCCATCTTCGACGAGGCCAGGTAATAAAGAGCTTCCGCCACTTTCGGATGCCGCTCGCCGTAGAGTGCGCGGTAAGCATTCAACGCCGCATCAAAGTGCGGTTGGGCCTGGTCAAACTCGCCGAGCGACTGGAAAGTCGTCCCGATGGTGTGATGCAGCTCGGCGCGAATCTCCGGTTCGTCTTTTAACTCAACGTCAATACGTCGTCCCGCTTGCTCGAGCACGTCAACAACTCTGACTTCGCCGCGCTGTCCGAAGCCTGACGAATACCAATTCGGATCGGCGGAGGCGAAGATGGATTGCAAAAACGCATTGATGCGCTCGGCTTTGGCCGCTTCGATGCGGGCCCGATCCCGTTGTTCGGCGGCGATTCTCGCCTGCGCGGTCGCACGCCTCGCCTGCCACACGGTAGCAACGATGCCCCCAACGAGCGCGAATGCAACCAGCACCACCGCAGCCGCACCGGCCTTGTGACGGCGGACGAATTTCGCAGCGCGATAGGAAAAGGTGTCTTTGTGCGCCAGGACTGGCCGACCCTCCAGATAGCGGCGAAGATCGTCGGACAATTGGGCAACCGATGCGTAACGGCGCTGCGGCTCTTTGCGCATCGCCATCAGAACGATGTTGTCGAGATCGCCTCGGAGCGTGCGGCGCAACTGCTCAGGCGTACGCCCGCGCCGCTCGCTGATCGTTTCCGGAGAAAGCGTCGCGAGTTTCCCGTCATCCGCGCCCGTTACTTCCTCGACGTGACTGACGGCTGTGCTCGGTCTTTCGGGTTCCTCTTCGCAGATAACGCGCGCGATCTCATCGGTGCGCCGGTTCTTCAGACGATGCGGCCGGTGTCCGGTCAAGAGTTGGTAGAGCAGAGCTCCAAGGCTATACACGTCTGACGCCGTCGTCACTCCGACGCCGCGCACCTGTTCGGGACTGGCGTAATCGGGAGTCATCGCGCGCAAGCCGGTGACAGTCTCCGCATCGCCCTTCCCGGTGTCGGGGTTGATGAGTTTGGCAATGCCGAAGTCCAGAAGCTTCGGTACGCCTTCGTTTGTTACGAGTATGTTCGAGGGTTTGATGTCGCGGTGGATGATCAGATTCTGATGTGCGTAAGACACTCCTTCACAGACTGCGACGAAGAGACTCAGGCGTTCCTCGGTCGCGAGACTCCGGCCGTCGCAGTAGTCGTCAATCCTCACTCCAGCGACGTACTCCATCGCCAGAAAAGGCTCACCCTCCGCGGAAACACCTCCGTCCAAAAGCCACGCGATGTTCGGATGGTTTAGCGAGGCGAGTATCTGACGCTCCTGGCGGAAGCGACGCGCGAGATCCGAGTCGGCGAAGCTGCGCCGCACGACTTTGAGCGCCACCTCTTGTTGAAACTCTCCGTCGGAGCGTTCGGCGAGAAAGACCGCACCCATGCCGCCGCGTCCGATCTCCCGAATGATCCGGTAGCGACCCACCGTCTGTCCGGCGCGTTCTTCCGAATCTTCACCATCCGCAAAAAAATCCGCTGAGAGGGCAAGCGCCATCCCGGCGAGAAAGCCGTCCACCTGTGGCTCGCCAGCCAGCAGCGATTCGACTTCGCGCCGCAGTTCCAGCGAGCTCGCGCCGACTTCGTCGAGAAATCCGCGCCGCTCTGGCGGCTCCAGCTCCAGCGCCGCATCGAGCAGCTCTTCAACCTTTTTCCATTCTTCGCTTCGCATGGTTATGAATTGTCAGAGCGGGCGGGTGGCTGCGCTCTCTTCGTAACGCGGGTTTTCGAAAATGGAAGTGACATAAAGTGGAGTGTGATGGTCCCCCCTGCGAACGAGGCGTCGTTTTCACACACGCTCTATGGCAGGTGGTTCTGACTGAGTTCGCGATAGAGCCAGAGCCGCGCCTTTTTCCAGTCGCGCAGGACTGTCCGGGTGGTGACACCCAGAAAGTCGGCGATCTCCTGATCGCTCTGTCCACCGAAAAAACGCATCTCCACTACTTTGCACTTTCGCTCGTCCATCTGCTCCAGCCTTTCCAGCGCTTCGTCCAAGGCGACGAAACTCGTGGCGCGCTCTTCGATCGGCACTTGCACGTCGTCAAGCGAAAGGCGAATGGTCGCCCCGCCGCGTTTCTCAGTGGCGTGGGCACGCGCGTGGTCTATGAGCACGCGGCGCATCATCCTCGCCGCAATGCCGTAAAAGTGCGCCCGGTTCTTCCAGTTGACTCTCGTCTGATCAACCAAGCGAAGGTAGGCCTCGTTGACGAGCGCGGTCGGCTGGAGAGTGTGACTGCCGCGCTCTCTGGCGAGAAAGGAGCGCGCCAGCCGCCGCAGCTCGTCATAAACGAACGGCATTAACCGCTCGGGCGCATTCGCGTCCCCGCCGCTCCAATCGTGGAGTATTTGTGTGACTTCGTGCTGAAGTTCGCCGCCCATTGGCTCGTCCCCTCCCCGGTTCGCCGCGAATTCTAGCGCGAAAGGTCCCTTCCCCCGAAATTTTTCACGTCATTGTCAGGTTACGGCGACCCTTCCCGCGTATATCGGCAAAAGGAGAAAACTTTATGAACCCGAATTCGCTCCATCCGCGCCAACCATCCGCGTCGCAGTTCGCCAGGCACCAAATCATTGACCGGCAGAACGGTGGGATCGTAGTTTCCACCTTCACCTATCCGAGCGAGTGGCAGGCGCGCAGTCAGATCGTCTGGAATATGCAACACACCAATGTGCCCGCCCAGGTTTTCGCGACGGCCTTCAATCCAAACGGCGTGGAGGCCTTCGAGTTCTTTCCCATGCAGGACTTTTATTGGATCGAGGGTGATCTCACCGGCGTCCCCATCGGGCAAAACGCACATGGACTAGTGCGTATGCCGCCAAGGCCGGCGCCGGATGCGTTAGCGAACTTGGTGATTCCAAACTTCCGTGGCGACCGGCAGAATCTTCGCGTCACCGGCGTGCAGCGCGAGGAGAACCTCTGGGGAATTTTCAACGACCCTCCACCACAGCAGGGCGAAGGCCTGAGGGCGCGCGTCGAATACGATGAGCGAGGGCGCGACATCGAGGAAGAATTCTACGGTGTGTATGACTGGGTGCCGGTGAGTGGGAGCGTATTGAATTGGGGCTTTGGGCGGCTCTTCAGCTTTCGTGCCGAGCGCGGGCAACTCGAGGCCAGGCGCCAGACCTTTTGGCAGATTGCGGGCTCGCTGCGACCAAACCCTCAGTGGAAGCAGCTCTACGATCAAGTGATAGAGAAGTTGATGTCAGGGGTAAGGCTGCGCGATCAGGATATACGCGGGATGTTGGGTGCCCAAATCAGACAAGGCGAAGCTAACCTCCACTACAACGACGAACTCATCGCCGAGCGCAGTGTCCGGGTCGCCGAGAGTGTCGAGCGGCAGAGACAGATAAACAACGCGCTATCGCAGGACACCTTCACTCGTCAGCAAGCCTTCGGCTACGACCTGAGGAACCAAACCCCCTTCGAGGACCCGAGCAGTGCCGCAGGCAACTACCATGTCATGGAGGGTAACTACCAGTACGTTTGGACCGACAATCAGGGAGGGTTCCACCACACTAACGACCCGACGGATAACCCTAACCTTAATCGGCCCGGGCACTGGGTTCCGGCAACACCGGTCACGCCCAACCGATAATTAGTTGTTGGGGTTTATCTTAAGCTCGGAGCAGGGAATGGCAGCGAATGTCCAGCACTTTCAAAATTCTGAAGGAGATGACACGATGACAAACTTGAGAATCAGAGTTACTACGCTGACCAGAGCGATTTTGGGGTGGACATTTAATTTGGCTGGTTGGGGAGCCTGCAAACAATGCAATTGTCCGGGCTTTACAGGATCAACCGGCTACACGTGCCTAAGTGGTGGTTGCGGACACCATTGGGACTCACACGAAACCCTCTAACCGCGCTTGAATGTGCCGGACGGGGTAGCTGCAATCATCATTGTGATTAACGTTGAGGTACTCTTGGTTGCGGCTACCCAGGCTTATCACGCTGTGTAATACTTCACGGCACCGCCCAACAAAAGCATGTAGCGGACGTGCAATTAGCATGTCTCTCATGCAAGGCTTGTCGCTGGCGGCGGTTCGTGCGCGCCGCTGATGCCGAGCGTTATCAAGACGCTGGACCGTGCTATGAAAGCACTGCCGGAATGTTTCTGTCGTTTGCCTGGGACTCGCGAAGCGTCTCTCCGGACGGCGCGCCAACTGAGAACTGCTATTTCAAAACGGGATGAATCAGTATGAGAATTGACCAAACATACACCGATCGCGCGTTCAAACTCACACTCGTCGTGCTTTGCGCTTTGAGCGTACTCAGCGTCACCGCATTGATCTCGGATCGACAGTGGGGCGCCTCAAAAGTTAAGTCAGACGCAGTGACACTTGAGCCCGCCAACTCCGGGCTCACGCCCGCGCAGGCGCGCGCGGCCTACGGTCAAATCCCGCTGAGCTTCGAGGCTAATCAAGGTCAAACCGACAGGTCTGTCAACTTCCTCGCGCGCGGCTCAGGCTACACGCTCTTCCTGAAGCCAGCCGAGGCCGTCCTCGTCCTTTCGCGCAAGAGCGGCGGCGCTGTGGCGACGAAAAACCCGACGGCGCAGTCGGCGGGCGAACGCGCGCTTGCGGCGCAGCCGGACAGGGGCGACGCGCCCGATGCCACGCCCGCCGGGCCGACGAAACTTCTCCGCATGAGACTCGTCGGCGCGAATAAGACGGCGGCGGTCGCAGGGGTCAATGAACTGGCGGGCAAGGTCAACTACATGATTGGCAACGATCCGGCCAAGTGGCGCGCGGACGTTCCCACCTACGGGCGCGTGCGTTATGACGCAGTCTATCCGGGCGTGGATGTCGTCTACTACGGCAACCAGCGGCAACTCGAATACGACTTCGTGGTTGCGCCCGGCGCGGACGCGCGCTCGGTCAAGCTACGCTTCGAGGGCGCGGACAAAGTCGCAGTGGACGCGGGCGGCGATCTGCTGCTGACGCTCGGCGAGACGATCATCCGGCAGCCCAAGCCCGTCGTGTATCAGGAAGTGGCGGGCGCACGGCGTAATATCGAAGGCGGCTACGTGGTCGGCGCGGGAGGGCGGGTCGGCTTCAAGGTCGGCGATTACGACCACAGGGCGCCACTCGTCATCGATCCGACGCTGGTCTATTCCACCTATCTCGGCGGCAGCGATACTGAGGAAGGCAATGACATCAGAGTGGACTCCGCTGGCAGTGCTTATATCTGCGGCATCACGAACTCGACCAACTTCCCCACCGCCAACGCCATTCAAGGCACGTTCAATCCCCCTATCGACCCCACCCTGGTCTCGCGCGACGGCTTCGTCACGAAGCTCAACCCGGCGGGCACAGCCCTCGTCTACTCGACTTACCTCGGCGGCAACAGAGACGACAGGTGTAATAAAATCGCGGTGGACGCTTCCGGCAACGCCTACGTCGCGGGGGAAACCGGCTCGGACAACTTCCCCACGGCCAACGCCTTCCAAGCGACCTACGGCGGCGGCTTCATGGACGCCTACGTGACGAAGCTGAACCCGGCCGGCTCGGCGCTCGTCTATTCCACCTACATCGGCGGCAGCATCTTCGATGCGGCGGGGGCCATCGCGCTCGACTCTTCCAACAACGTCTACATCACAGGGCGCACCACCTCGGATGATTACCCGGTTGTCAATCCTATTCAGGCCGCGTACAGCGGCAGCCCCGGAGCAGACGTCATCATTACGAAGCTCAACGCGGCGGGCACCGCCCTCGTCTATTCGACCTATCTCGGCGGCAACACCAGCTCGGATCAGGGCGGGTTTGAGAACGGTTCGAGCATCGCGGTCGATTCCGCAGGCAACGCATACGTCACAGGACAGACCAGATCGACCGATTTCCCAACCGTCAACGCCATTCAGGCCACCTTCGGTGGCGGCTTTCCCACCGGCGACGCCTTCGTCACGAAGGTAAACGCGGCCGGCTCCGCCTTCGTCTATTCAACTTACCTCGGCGGCAGCGATAACGATGTCGCATTTGAAATCGCGGTGGACTCTGCGGGCAGCGCCTACGTCGCCGGAACCGCCGACTCGAGCAATTTCCCCGTCGCCAACGCCTTCCAGGCCGCGCGCAGCGGAACCTCGGACGGCTTCGTGACGAAGTTGAACGCGGCAGGTTCGGCCTTCGTCTATTCGACTTACCTCGGCGGCACCGGTGGTGACTCGTGCAACGGCATCGCGTTGGACTCCTCCGGCAACACTTACGTCGCCGGAGGAACTACCTCGACCGACTTCCCCACCGTCAACCCCACCCAGAGCACGAGCGGCGGCGGTACCGACGGCTTCGTCACTAAGCTCAACGCGGCAGGTTCAGCCCTGGTCTACTCCACCTACCTCGGCGGCAGTGGCAGTGATGCGGCCTTAGCCATCGCGGTGGATTCCGCAGGCAGCATGTACCTCACGGGGCGCACCTCTTCGACCAACTTCCCCTTGCTCACGCCGATCCAGAGCACGAACGGCGGCGGCACGTTCGATGTCTTCGTGACGAAGATCAGCAACGCGACCGCGCCAACTCCAACGCCCACGCCAACGCCGACACCAACTCCAACGCCCACGCCTTCGACATTCCAGTTTAGTCAGGCGAGCCATCTCGTGACTGAGGACGTCACCTTTGTCACGGTCACGGTCACACGAAGCGGCGATACCGCCGCCGCCGGCACTGTCGACTACGCCACCGCCGACGGCACAGCCACAGAGCGCGCCGACTACACGACGGCGCTCGGCACGTTGCGCTTCGCTGTCGGAGAAACCTCAAAGACGTTCGACGTTCTCGTGAACGAGGATTCAAAGGTTGAGGCACTGGAAAACTTCTCCGTGGCGCTCTCGAATCCGACCGGAGGCGCGTCCCTGGGTGCGCAGGCGACCACGACCATTCAAATCACGGACGATCTGGCTGAGCCTTCAACCAACGTCATCGACGACTCGATTATCTTCGTCGGCACGCACTATCACGACTTCCTCAACCGGCAGAGCGACGCTAGCGGGCTCGCTTTCTGGGTGAACCAGATAGAGGGCTGCGGCGCCGATGCCCAATGTCGCGCGGTGAAACGCATCAACGTATCGGCGGCCTTCTTTCTTTCTATCGAGTTTCAGCAGACCGGCTACTTCGTTATCCGTATCTACAAGTCAGCTTTCGGCAGCACTTCGGGAAATCCAGCCTATAGGCCCTTCCTGAAAGATACGCAGGAGGTTGGTCGCGGCGTGATCATCGGCACGCCTGGAGCCGATGCAATGTTGGAGGCGAACAAGCAGGCGTTCGCCATGGCCTTCGTTCAGCGCGCCGACTTTCAGGCGGCCCACGGAAGTCAGAACGCCGATCAGTATGTCGACTCCCTCTTTGCCAACGCGGGCGCGACACCCACCGCGTCGGAGCGGGCTGCGGCAATCACGGCCTTCGGTAGCGGCAATACCGCCGGGCGTGCCGCGGCTCTGCGCAGCGTCATTGAATCAGGTTCGGTCTTCAATAAGCTCTACAATCCGGCGTTTGTGTTGATGCAGTATTTCGGCTACCTGCGCCGCAATCCGAATGACACGCCAGATCTCAACTTCTCCGGCTACGATTTCTGGCTTACGAAGATGAACCAGTTCAGTCTGCCCGGCGAGGACGCGCGTAACGAGCAGGTGGCGTTGGCACGCATCCAACGAGCCGAGATGGTTAAAGCCTTCATCATTTCAGGTGAGTATCGCCAAAGATTCGGACCGTAATACGAAGCGCCCACGATACTGGTAATAGACAAGGCTCCGGGAAAAGTATTTATCCCCGGAGCCTTTTCTATCTTCTATCCGCTCGCCGGCGCGCACGCTGCGAACCGCTCAACTCAACTGCTTAGTGAGACGACAGCGATTGCGATTGCAGACCAAACGCCTGTGGGTTCTCGCCGATGATGGCGGCCGCAAAAAATCGCGGAACGTAATAGACATTCTCGTTTTGGAAGGTCGGATCGAGTTTACTGCTGTTGGCAGTTAGAGCGCAGATGCTGCAATTCTTGTTTTCATCGTTGATGAACGTTTTCAGATCGCGGGCAATCCTTTGTCCGCCGCGATTGTAGGCCAGCAGCGCGAGCGCTTCTTTCATCGGATCGTCCTTGAACTGGGCGAGGCTGTCTGCGATGTAACGCGCAGCGGCGTCAGCAGACTTCTCAACGTCCAACAAGTCCGCCGGCGAAAGTCCATATCGCTGGCCAGTCTGCGGCAGAAATTGAAACATGCCAATCGCGCCCATCGAGTTTGGCGTCTGAATGTTTTCGTAGCCTGATTCTATCCACGGCAGA
Source organism: Pyrinomonadaceae bacterium (assembly GCA_031366425.1). Lineage (GTDB taxonomy): Bacteria > Acidobacteriota > Blastocatellia > Pyrinomonadales > Pyrinomonadaceae > PSRF01. Next base: position 9,233 of record JANLZV010000386.1, read on the forward strand.
TAAACGCCAATCAGCGGCGATACGTTACGCGCCTTGAATGCGGCAATAAGGGTCGGAGCCTGCGCTTGTCCGCGCTCGATGACGAGGCGCAGGTCGCGTTTTCCCAAACTCGCGTCGCCGGCGCTTCCGATGCGCTTTGTATATTGGTTCACCGCCTGTTGAATGTCCTCGATGAAAGCGGGCGTGAATTGATAGTCCTTCCCAGACAGCTCGCGCGCGATGCGTCGCGCCTCGACGGCAACAAACTCGGAGCGCTGGCTTTGAGTCATTTGTTGGTAGGTCCGGGCCGTTGGCGTTGTTTGCGCGCACAGTTTCTGCGGGTTAATTGCCAGTGAAAGAATCAGCGCCAATAGCAAGAGCAGCAGTTTTTGTAATCTCATTCTTTTGTTCCTCGTCTGTGAAATTTCGTCAAAGTTGGGCGAGCAATTCTTAAGGTGCATTCAAGAGACTGTTCGGGAGTCCCTGCCATTTAGTTAAGCGAGAAAACAGAATGCGAGTGTTCATCAACTCAAACTGCTAGCGAGAAAATGAGACGAAAGTGTTCATCGAGGTTCGATAAATTTCGAATGGTTGCCAAAATTATCGCAGACTTCGCAATTGGACTGTTCAGTCTACGACAAACTTGAAAACTTGCAGCACAAGCGATGTTAGAATCTGCCGCGAATGATGACGCTTGCCGCAGATGATCTAACGGGATTGTTAATCGAGTGGGGCCAGGGAGACAAGGCCGCGCTCGATCGCTTGACGCCGCTCGTGTATGACGAGATACGGCGCATCGCGCATCGCTATGTGCAGCGCGAGCGCGACGGCCAGACGCTTGAAACCACAGCGCTCGTAAACGAAGCTTACTTGCGCCTGGCGGGTTCAGCGAATATCGACTGGCAGAATCGCGCGCACTTTTACGCGGTCACTGCGCAAGTGATGCGACGCATTTTGATCGATCATGCGCGGCGCCGGCATTACCTCAAGCATGGCGGCGAAACGCAGCGCGTCGCATTTGAAGACGCTACGAAAGAACCGGCGCTGATGTCGCAACCGCGCGCGGCGGAACTCCTGGCGCTTGATGAAGCGCTAGCTGAATTGGCGACACTCGACCCGCGCAAGGGCCGCGTCGTCGAGCTGCGTTACTTTGGCGGTCTAAGCCTGGAAGAGACGGCGGCAGTATTGGAAGTTTCGGTGATGACTGTGCGCCGCGATTGGCGCGCGGCGAAAGCGTGGGTGTACAAAAGAGTGAAAAGTGAAGAGTGAAAGGTGAAAAGCAAGGACCGTGGCGAGCGACTCGTCTTTCTTACTTTTCACTGTTCACTCTTCACTTTTCACTGAATGATTATGACTCCCGAACAATGGCAAAAAGTCGAGGCGGTATTGCAGCAGGCGCTTGATCGCGCTCCGCAAGACCGTGTGTCCTATCTCGATGAAGTGTGCGCCGGCGATGAGGAGTTGCATCAGGAAGCTGTTTCGTTAGTCGATGCTTACGAGGACGCGGGCGACTTCATTGAGCAACCGGCGATTGAGCACGATGCGCGCGTGCTGGTTGGCGACAATATCAATGACCGTGTTGGGCACGAAATTGGGCCCTACAAAATCGTCGAACGATTGGGCGCCGGCGGCATGGGCGAAGTTTATCTTGCCCAGGATGGGCGGTTGGATCGGCTCGTCGCCTTGAAGATCCTGCCCGCCTACTTTGCCTCGGATGATACGCGCCTGCGTCGGTTCCAACGAGAAGCAAGAGCTGCCTCGGCTCTGAACCATCCAAACATCCTTACCATCCACGAAGTAGGCGAGTCAGCAGGCATTAGGTTTATCGCGACGGAGTTTATTGACGGAGCGACGATTCGCCAATTGCTAGCCGGAGAGCTGTTGCTGGACGAGATTCTGGATATAGCCGAGCAGGTCTGTTCGGCGCTCGCTGCGGCCCATGCGGCGGGCATCGTACATCGCGACGTCAAACCTGAAAACATAATGCGTCGGACAGACGGCCTGATGAAGATTTTGGATTTCGGAATCGCGAAACTGTTGGAGCCAGAAGATTCTGAAGACGATGAGACGCACGCTGCCGGTCGAACCCACACGGAAGCCGGCCTATTGTTGGGCACAGTGAATTACATGTCGCCGGAACAGGCGCGCGGCCTGCCAATCGATGAACGCACCGATATCTGGAGCTTCGGCGTCGTCTTCTACGAAATGCTGGCGCGACGTTTGCCGTTCGCGGGCGCCACTCGCATGGACACGATGGTTGCGATTCTCGATCGCGAGCCGCCGCCGCTGTCTGAAGTTGTGAGTGATCCCCATCGCGTTTTGCCTTTGCTTCAACAAATCGTTGATCGGTGTCTCGGTAAGAAAACCACAGATCGTTTTCACTCCGCCGGAGACTTGCTCGCTGAACTGAAACGCGCCCGTGCGGAACTCCGCAACGGAAGTTTGCAAACAGCTTCGTCGACCAAACTCAACAAGCAACCTGGCGGCAAGAAGGACGCGCGTTATTTGCCGCGTCGTTATTCATGGCCCTTGCTCGCCATGGTTTTACTGTCCCTGGCGGCGGCAATTGGGACAATAATCGGGACAAATTTTTTCCAGCGTTCCGAGAGTCGCGGGCCGGCGGGTGGTCCCCCACGCGCCCCCCCGCAAACATATTCGCAGATGAACGAAGCCGAACAACACCCCAACATAGATAAACAAGAGCACCGGGTTT
>JANLZV010000389.1:0-4226 GCA_031366425.1 Pyrinomonadaceae bacterium
GGTAAGAGTATGGTTTCGATTAAAATATCGCCCTCATCGAGACGCGGAATAAATTCGCCACCAAGAAACGGAAAAACCACGCCTGAAATTATGACCAGAGCGATGGCAGCCGCCAGGACCCGCAACCGAAACCGCATTACCAAGGCCAGGGCCGGACGGTAGATCTGTTTTGACCAGCGAATCAAAAGACTTTCTTTTTCGGAAACTTTGCCGCGCAGGATGAGCGAGAGCATTGCGGGGACGTAAGTCAGCGAGAGAATTAGCGAGCCGAGCAGAGCGAAAACAACCGTTAAGGCCATCGGTACGAACATTTTTCCCTCGATACCTCGCAGCGAAAGTATCGGCAGGTAGACGATGGCGATAATGGCGACAGCGAAAACAACTGGACGTGCTACTTCCAGACATGCATTTAGTATCGTGCGCTCAGGAGGTTCGTGCGATTTTTCGTGCTGCGATTCGGCGCGGCGCCGCACGCCGTTTTCAACCATCACGACTGCGCCGTCAACAATCAATCCGAAATCAAGCGCCCCCAAACTCATCAGATTTCCCGACACGTTGAAGAGCCGCATTAGGATCGCCGCGAAAAGCATCGATAACGGAATAATCGTCGCTACCAGCAACGCGCCGCGCCAGTTTCCCAAAAGCAGGAGTAACACGATGATAACCAGAATCGCGCCTTCTATCAGGTTGGTTGTAACGGTCGCGATCGTGCGTTTGACCAGCGCCGTGCGGTCGTAGAACGGTTCGATCAGCACACCCGGAGGGAGCGATTTTCGAATCTCGGCGATCCGCTCCGTGACGCGCCCCGCGACGGTCCGGGAGTTTTCGCCCTTGAGCATTATCGCCATCCCGCTCACGATTTCACCCTGGCCGTCGGCAGTCGCCGCACCTTGCCGGATACCTTTGCCTTCGACGATTTCACCCAGGTCTTTAACGAAAACAGGAACACCTTCCTTTCCGGTCTTGACGACGATATTTCCGATGTCTTCAGTGTTTTCTACTAGCCCGACGCCGCGCAGTAAGTATTGCTCAGCGCCTTTCTCGATATAACCGCCGCCGACCGTTCCGTTATTGCGGGTCACGGCTTCGTAAACGTTGCGGAGGGTCAGACCGTAAGATTGCAATTTTTCGGGCGAGAGTCTGACCTCGTATTGTTTGCCAAAGCCGCCATGTGAATTAACTTCCGTGACACCCGGAACTCCCATCAGTTGGCGGCGGATGTTCCAATCATGAATCGTTCGCAGATCTGTAGCGCTGTATTTGCTGCCATCCACTGCTTTGACTTCGTATTGGTAGATTTCGCCCAGGCCCGTTGCAATAGGACCCATTTCGGGCGCACCGATATTCGGTGGAATCTGTTCACGCGCAGTAGCGAGCCTCTCCAAAATCAGTTGTCGCGCAAAATAGATATCGGTCGAGTCCGAGAAAACAATCGTAACGTTCGAGATGCCGAATTTGGATACTGAGCGGATCTCCTCGACGTTCGGAAGCCCGCTCATCGCCACCTCGACCGGAAACGTGATTTGGCGTTCGATTTCGAGCGGGGCGAGCGAGGGTGCGCCGGTTAAGACCTGTACCTGCACATTGGTTACATCCGGCACGGCATCAATCGGTAGATTAATGAGGCTGTACGCACCCGCCGCCGCCATAATTGCAACGAGCAGAAGCACGATCAGCTTTTGAGATATTGAGAATCGAATCAGTGCATTAATCATTGGTTTCGTTTCTGGATCTAAATTCAAAGTCAGAGTCGGGTTATTCTTCGTCGGCCATCGAACTCTTTAGCAATTGCGTCTTGAGCGTGAAGCTGCCTTTGGTTACTACTCGTTGGTCCACTTGAAGGCCGCTAAGCACTCGTTGGTATCCGTCAGCAACACCGCCGAGTTCCACGTCACGCACGACAAAAGTGCCTGGCTCTCCTTCTTTAGGAAGGAAAACGACGTTACGATCGCCGATGCGTTGGACCGCTTCGGAGCGCACCATCAACTCCTCGCCGGCAATTGAGTCCGAGCCGGCCTGAAAGCCAACCTCGACAAACATGCCGGACTTCAGCCGTTCCCCAGGATTCGCTACCTCGATACGCACGCGCGCGGTTCTCGTCTCCTCATTGAGTCGCGGGTCGATGTAATTCACGCGTCCCCCGATCGCATTCTTACCCAGCCCCGCTGAGCGCACCTCTGCCGGTGTGCCCACGCGAATGCTTCCTACCTGCGCTTCCGGAACGTTCGCAATAATCCAAACGGAAGAAATATTGGCGATGGTGAACAACGCCGTACCTGCCTGAATGCCCGCGCCGGGATTCACTGAACGCTCGACGACTGTCCCGGAGGCTGGAGAACGTAATGCCACCAGCGAAGTATCTTTGCTGTGATCATGTTGCTCACCTTCCGGCACGGTTACGCCCAAGGCCCGGAGCTGGTCCCGGATATGGGAAACGTCAACGCGAGTGGTCTCTACGGCTGCACGTGATTCCTGCAGTTCCCGGTTTAGCGAAATGTTGCTTTGAAAATCGAAGTCAGCTTTTGCGGTCTTGTAGGCGGCTTCCGCGGCTATCAGGTCTTTGCCGGCGCCCGCACCGAGCTCAATCAAACGGCGCGTTCGCTTTAGTGTGGCCTCGGCTTCGTCAAGCCTGGCCCTCGCTGACAGAACTGCCACACGATTCTCTGCGCGCTGGACACGTTGGAAGTTTCGCTCCGCAAGACCTCTGGCTGTCTCTGCCTCATGAAGCTTGCCATGCATCTCCGCAATTTCAGGACTGGAGATGATCGCCAGCACCGACCCCGCGCGCACCACGTCACCCTGTCCAACATTGACGCGCTCAACCCGACCCGATACTAGCGGGGTAGCCTGTTGACTCTGCTGCTGATTCGTCTCGACCGTTCCCGTCACTCGAATCAATGCCACCGCCGGCCGGTGCGTGACTCCTTCGATCTCAATACCCGCCGCCGCCAGCGCCTCAGGGGAGAGCTTGATTTCCTGAGCGGCCCGTTCCTGACCTGCCTCACCAGACTTTGTGGTTACTTTGACTTCGGTGGACTTAGGGTCGTCACGGCGCCACAACACCAATGCCAGGATGGCAATTACAGCCACGACAACGACCATGCCGAGGATGACCAGATTGCGATTGCGCGATGAACGTGGTCGCACGACATAAGCAGTGTCAACTTCAGCTGCGTTCCTCGGAGCGCTACGATCTTTCGTAGCGTCGGCCGAACCGGAATCGTTGACGGAGGTCTTATCAAAGTCTTCCTGATTAATGTTTTTTGACATGCGTCGATTCCTTACTGTTGGTTAATGGGGATCCCAAGAGCCGTCTGGAGATCAGCCAAGGTGCGATATTGTTCTGAGAGGGTCTGAGTGAAGTCTCGTTGCGAATCCACCAGGCGCCGTTGCTCGTTGATGAGATCGGTAATGCTGAACTGACCCAACTCGTAAGCCGAACGAATAACCCGAATGTTTTCATTGGACCGCGCGATCACGCCATGCTCAAAAGTCGCCACGGCTGCTCGCGCCGCTTCGTAACGTGCATAGGCGCTCTGGACTTCGGAACGCACTAATGATTCAAGAAACTCGCGTCTCGTTCTAGCTTGAGAGATGGCTGCGGCAGCCTCAGCTTTTGCGCCTTGGTTGCGGTTGAAAACCGGAATGCCGATCGACACGCCAAATGTTAGTAATCTATCTCGCTCATTGCGCAGGCCCACCGGCGTGTCCTCATATGAGGAACGCACGAGGGTGTAACGAGAGAATGCCGTCACATCTGGCGTGGAATTCGCTCGAGAAAGGTTAAAGCCAGCCAGCGCTACTTCCTCGCTGAGTCGTGCAAACTTCAAATCAGGGCGATTGCGCAAAGCAATATCAATAGCAGCTTCGATTGATGCTGGAGGCGCCGGCAACAACGGAGTGGCGAGGTCTTCACGTAAACGCAACGACTCGCTTAGAGGAATGCCCGCAAGACTCTTCAGGCGGATTATCCCGGCCTTAAGGCGTCCCTCGACCAGCGCCCGTCGCGATCTCAGACGATCGACCTCCACCATTAAGAGATTTAGTTCAATGGGCGCGGTTTCGCCTTCATTGACTCGCACTTGAACGAAGCGTGTAGTTTGGAGGTCGAGCTTCCTCAGATTCTCGGTGATTTCAAGCTCACGCAATGCTGCCAGGGCTTCAACGTAGATAGTTCGCACTTCGGCAGCAAGCCGCCGCTCACGATCGGCAACTTCGGCTTCCAC
>JANLZV010000419.1:0-2450 GCA_031366425.1 Pyrinomonadaceae bacterium
TTAGGGAACGAGCACAACCTTTCCAATATTCTTGCGGGATTCCATATACGCGTGCGCCTCGCCCGCCTGGGAAAAGCTGAACGACTTATCAACGTGCGGTCGAATCCACCCCTCCGTCACGCCCGTCATAATTGCCTGCACCCATTCCGCCACTTTTTCCGGTTCATGCCACATATGGCCCAGGTTCAGACCAAACACGCCGCGGTTTTTATTGAGCAGTCCGAGAGGGTGAAATCTCGGCATCTGTAACGCCGCCTTGACGAGTTTCAATTTGCCCTTCAAACCATTCGCCGAAGCAGCGGAGACACCAAACATTCCGAGACGGCCTGTCGTTCTTAGCGCCGCGTAGCTTTTCTTCCAATGGCTCCCGCCGATCGGATCGATTACCAGCTCCACGCCGCGGCCGCCAGTCAGCTCTTTAAGGGCCGGTAACCAATCCTGATTGCGATAGTCAATTGGATGATCGAGCCCGCGGGTGCGCAGAAATTCGTGTTTTCCCGGACTCGCTGTGCCGTAGGTAGTAGCTCCGATTTTCAGCGCGATGTCGAGCGCTGCCAGGCCGACGCCACCGCCGGCATTATGAATCAACACTGATTCGCCTTTTCTGAGTCCGCCCATGGCCACCAGCAACGCATACGCTGTCAGATAATTGACGGGCACGGCGGCTGCTTGTTCAAAACTCAACGAGTCGGGTTTTTCGAAAATCTGGTGCGCGCCGACAGCTACCATTTCCGCCTGACCTTTGAAGCGCGTCATCGCCACCACTGGTTTGCCCAGCAGTGACTCGTCGACGTCTGCGCCAACCGATTCAACAACGCCCGAAACCTCGTAGCCCATTACGCAGGGCTTTGGTGGTCCATCCGGATAGAGCCCCTGTCGCGCCATGATGTCGGCAAAGTTTAGTCCCGCAGCTTTCACCCGCACTACCACTTCACCCACAGCGGGTTTCGGGTCATCCGCTTCCTGCACCTGTAAGACCTCGACGCCGCCGTTTCGCGTCGTGACAATTTGCTTCATCGATCCTCCTCGGCTATCGGAAATGTCGCGAGTTCAAACGCCGTAAGATTACTGCCAAACAATCGCTTTGTCTTGTTTCAATATCCGCGCTACATTGACTGGCGCACCGCTCGACGTATTCGCGCGATGCAGACGCCCGATCGTCCCCATCTTCGCCTAACCGATGCTTACGCTGCTTAGCATTTCTAACATCGCCTTGATAGATGAGTTGCGCGTCGAGTTTGACTCGGGGCTCAATTTGCTGACCGGCGAAACCGGTTCGGGTAAGTCGATCATCGTGGATGCCCTTGGAGTGTTGATTGGCGGACGGTTTACGTCGGAACTGCTGAAGACGGGAGCCGACCGGGCTTTCATAGAAGGACTTTTTTCAGTTGCGCCAAATCCGGAACTTGAGAAACTGCTGGCCGCCGCCGGAATTGAGCTGGTCCAAAACTCCGCCGGCCGCGGTGAGCGGTCGAAAGTCGAAAACAACGAGCCCCACGAATTGATTATCCGGCGTGAGCTTTCCGCGAACGGCCGCAATAAGATTTTCCTCAACAATCAATTGGCCACGCAGTCGCTGCTTCGCGACCTGCGTCCATTTCTGGTCGACATTCATGGACAGGGCGATCAGCAGACACTCTTCAATTCAGACACGCATCTTGAGTTGCTTGACGCTTTTGTCAGCAGTTCAGCGTCAAGTTTTCCCCAACTGCGAATTGAGGTAGCGGAATCGTATCGTCACTGGAATGGGCTGCGGCGCGAACTCGATGCTTTGCAAAGCGCGGAAGCTGAGAAATTTCAACTCGTGGACATTCTCAAGTTTCAGATTGGCGAACTCGAACGCGCCGAACTGGCGATCGGTGAAGATCAAACTTTGGAAGATGAGCGCCGGCGTCTGCTAAACGTGGAGAAGCTAACGCTCATCTGCGACGAAACCTACGCGTTGATTTACGAAGATAAAGACGCTGCTCTGACCCGCGTGCGTCTAGCGGAGAAGCAGATCGACGAATTGACTGGTTACGAATCGAGCTTTCGAGATTTCCTCGACGGCCTCCGATCGGCCAGCTCCGTACTCGAGGATCTGGCGTTCTCATTGCGAGACTTTTCCGAGAAGCTCGAGTTTTCGCCGGCCCGGCTCGAGCAGATTGGAAACCGGCTCGCGGAAATCTCCAGCCTCAAGCGGAAGTATGGCGGGTCAATTGAAACCGCGCTCGAACATCTGGCGAGATCTCAAGACCGTCTACGTCAAATTGAACACGCCGATGAACGCGAGTCGGAGATTAAGTCGGAGTTAGACGCTGCGCGGGCGGCCTATCTTGATTGCGCCGAGAGGCTTCATCGCGAGCGGGTGCGTGGGGCGAAAAAGTTTGAGCGAGCCGTTGAGACGGGTATAGTGGAAGTCGCAATGGAGCGGGCGAAGTTTCAGATTCAGATAACCGCTCCGGCGAAAC